>NZ_VPCH01000120.1:0-1248 GCF_013418285.1 Acinetobacter sp. YH12152 | reverse complement strand
GAGGAATTGCCACAAGATACGATAAGCTAAAACGTAACTATCAAAGCGCTGTTGCTTTAGCTTGTATATTTATATGGTTGCCTCTTTAGCTCAATTTATCGGCTGTAAATGTCAACACACCCTAAGCTATTTCTTCTTAATGATAAGTATATTATGGCTTTTTTGTGATTTTTGTCACATAATTATATCTTGATAAGATTTTAAATTTAAAACAAGTGTATTTAAAAAGGGAAATGATAGGGGATATTATGATTAAATTTCCATTTGGGTTAGTTGTTGTATCTATAGGGTTGGCGGCATGTACTTCTAATCCATATACAAAAACATTAGATCTGCGTTTTCAGAATAAAACAGCAGCAAATACACAAACAATACATGTACAGAGAGATGTACTGTTGTGTGCAGGCGATATTGCTGAAATACAAAACTGCCCGATAGAATTTTATATTGACAGTATTAAGTCGGGTACGTTCTATGTAGGCAATTCTGCTAATTATCATTTAAAACCAGAAAGTTACAATTTCAAAGTAAAAAACTGTACTGAAGAATCATGCCAAAGTTGTGATGTTGACTTAAACGTAGGAAAGCTAACAAGCAATGAATTTGTACTCTCTGTCAATACAGACGGTAAACCTTTTATTTCCAATAATGGTCAGCCTTTAAGTTGTGAGGTGAAGCATCAGGTTGCTGCTCAGGAACAGACAATACGAGTAGATTTAGCTGCGGACACTTTATTTAAATTTAACGGTTCTTCCTTGAATGATTTACTGATATACGCTGAATTATCAGGAGACTTTCCCTTGGGAGATTCTAGGCAGCCAACTTATAAAAGTCTTCGGCCATTTGATTTGGTGTCTTAAAACCCAAACCCTTTTGAATTCTTCGATGATTATAAAATAACTCAATGTATTTTATAATATCTGCTTTGGCTTCTTCTCTGGTTTGATAGTTGTAATGATGCACTAACTCATTTTTCAGTATTCCCCAAAAGCTTTCAATCGGTGCATTATCGTAACAGTCTCCGCGCTTGCTCATTGAACCTTGAAAACCATATTGCTCAAGTATATTTCGATATTCATGGCTGCAATATTCACTTCCTCTGTCTGAATGCACAATCAGTTTGAACCGTACCGGGTTTGTCGGAGACTTTTTTATTTAAGTTAGGCCACCTGACCTAACGGGTTAATCTTATCATAGTACATTGCTTCAAACTCAAAAGGCGATACATAACCCAGTGCACTGTGTACA
>NZ_VPCH01000119.1:0-1269 GCF_013418285.1 Acinetobacter sp. YH12152 | reverse complement strand
CACTGCTGTCCCACAATTTTTCACAAGAGGAAGCTCATTTGAGCTTCCTCTTGTTTTATGGGTATTTTATCGGGTGAAAATAAAGCTTTTAAAGTTCTTCTTTCAAACAAATTCACTTGAATTATTCTGAGTAAACGTTGAACTGTCCAACCTGTTTTTCCTAAATGTTGAGCGAAACTCACCAATAAATAGGCGATCATCGCAATCCAGATTTGTGTCTGAATTGCGTTCCTGCTGCGACCTAGAAACGCTTTTAATTTGAGATTCTGCTTAATCGCCTTAAAGAACAGCTCAACTTTCCAACGATCTTTATAAATCGCCGCAATGGTGGAGGCGGCTAAATGAAAGTTATTGCTGAGAAAGCTAAAGTGCTTGCCACTTTGCTGATCTCTATATTCAATTCTTCTTAACACTGGGGCTTTTCTTTTTAGGGCATGTGCGCTATTCAGCTGAATGGTTTCATCTTTTAGAATACCTTTGGATTCAAGCACTGGATGTTGCTGGATCACCTGATACACAGATTTAGGCCTAAAACGTGTGACAAATCCAATGTTTTGAGCAGTCAGATTTGCATACCATTGGTAATCGACATAGCCTTTATCAAAAACTACAATGCTGCCAGCAGGAAACTGGAATTTGCGGCCTTGTACCATGTCATTTTCTTTGCCATTTTCAACTGCAACAAACTCAGGAATATCATTGCTGTGATTCAATCCTATACTGAGTTTCATGCTGGCTTTTGAGTCGTGAACTTTGGCCCATTCACATAAGGAAAGCGACAGGTCAATATGACTGGCATCCAAGGAATACAAGGGATTCTTAAAGCGAAATTTATGAGCGACTTTTGAGTGGTCATAGTATTTAAGCAACTTGTAAAATAGCTGTTGATACAAGGCAGCAGGCTGCTGCTCATTAATTCGTGCCAGCGTGCTTCGGGGAATAGACTTTGCTCCGAGATGACTTAGCTTTTCCTGTTGGCACTCCAAATTGGATTGAATATCTCTCAGACTTTGCCTACAAGAGAATTGAGACATCAATATGGCAATAAACTGATCCCACCGGGAAGCCGCTCTAAATTTCTGTCCAACATGGTGCACTTTAGCAAGTTGTTCAAAATCCTGTCGCACAACAGGTTTAATTAGCTCATGAAATACGGTATTCTGATGTGACAAAACCTGAATCCTGGTCGTTAAAGTGTTTGTTTGCACTCATATTTTAACTGTTAGGACTCAGGTTTTTTTATTTAAAGCAAACTATGGGACAGCAGTG
>NZ_VPCH01000118.1:0-1271 GCF_013418285.1 Acinetobacter sp. YH12152 | reverse complement strand
GGCCAGGCCTCAGCATTTTATTATGGTGATCCCCTGGGCGAAATGCGCCTGGTAAGCAGAGTTTTTGAAATGTAAGGCCTTTGAATAAGACAAAAGGCTGCCTCATCGCTAACTTTGCAACAGTGCCGTATTTGCAGTACCAGCGTACGGCCCACAGAATGATGTCACGCTGAAAATGCCGGCCTTTGAATGGGTTCATGTGCAGCTCCATCAGCAAAAGGGGATGATAAGTTTATCACCACCGACTATTTGCAACAGTGCCGATAAAAATATATCATCATGAACAATAAAACTGTCTGCTTACATAAACAGTAATACAAGGGGTGTTATGAGCCATATTCAACGGGAAACGTCTTGCTCGAGGCCGCGATTAAATTCCAACCTGGATGCTGATTTATATGGGTATAGATGGGCTCGCGATAATGTCGGGCAATCAGGTGCGACAATCTATCGATTGTATGGGAAGCCCAATGCGCCAGAGTTGTTTCTGAAACATGGCAAAGGTAGCGTTGCCAATGATGTTACAGATGAGATGGTCAGACTAAACTGGCTGACGGCATTTATGCCTCTTCCGACCATCAAGCATTTTATCCGTACTCCTGATGATGCATGGTTACTCACCACTGCGATCCCCGGGAAAACAGCATTCCAGGTATTAGAAGAATATCCTGATTCAGGTGAAAATATTGTTGATGCGCTGGCAGTGTTCCTGCGCCGGTTGCATTCGATTCCTGTTTGTAATTGTCCTTTTAACAGCGATCGCGTATTTCGTCTCGCTCAGGCGCAATCACGAATGAATAACGGTTTGGTTGATGCTAGTGATTTTGATGACGAGCGTAATGGCTGGCCTGTTGAACAAGTCTGGAAAGAAATGCATAAGCTTTTGCCATTCTCACCGGATTCAGTCGTCACTCATGGTGATTTCTCACTTGATAACCTTATTTTTGACGAGGGGAAATTAATAGGTTGTATTGATGTTGGACGAGTCGGAATCGCAGACCGATACCAGGATCTTGCCATCCTATGGAACTGCCTCGGTGAGTTTTCTCCTTCATTACAGAAACGGCTTTTTCAAAAATATGGTATTGATAATCCTGATATGAATAAATTGCAGTTTCATTTGATGCTCGATGAGTTTTTCTGAGGCACTGTTGCAAATAGTCGGTGGTGATAAACTTATCATCCCCTTTTGCTGATGGAGCTGCACATGAACCCATTCAAAGGCCGGCATTTTCAGCGTGACATCATTCTGTGGGCCGTACGCTGGTACT
>NZ_VPCH01000117.1:0-1307 GCF_013418285.1 Acinetobacter sp. YH12152 | reverse complement strand
CATGAAATACGGTATTCTGATGTGACAAAACCTGAATCCTGGTCGTTAAAGTGTTTGTTTGCACTCATATTTTAACTGTTAGGACTCAGGTTTTTTTATTTAAAGCAAACTATGGGACAGCAGTGGCATAGTTCCTCCCTTTTTAAAGGGAGGCTATGAGGGATTACATACGAAAATTATAGAGAAAATAGCTTTAATAGCCCATTAATTCAAAATGTCTAAAAAATATTCTGTTTCTTGCTTCAGGTATAAAATTGAATATTGTTTCTAAATTATAAATTTTGATAATTTTTTCGGCTAAATCAATTTGATGAAGGAAAAATAGGCTTTTTACTAACTCTTCTAAGAATATAACTTTTGACAAAATATTACTTAGAGAGTCTCTAATATTCTTATATTTAGCTTGTTTTTGAAAAAGTTCATATGAAGAAATATAGTTCTCACTGTACTTATGTTTATCAAATAAATTAAATCATCTAGATTATCTTCTAAATCTTTGAATCTAATATTGAGAATATAACAGTTGATAACCCCTTGTTCGACTAAATGTGTCTGATCATCATTGCTTCTAGGGTATCTAAAAGTTTGTCCTGTAGGATCAATACTTGCTATATCACATATTGTTTCATTAATTCGATCAATTAACTCTCTAAAACGGGTATCAAGCAAATTTGCATTTATTTTGAAATATGACCAAATATTCCCAATATCATGTGAAGTAATCAAATTAAAACAGGGTAAATCAATCTTTTTGATGTGAGCTAATAATCTAATTTCTTCAATAGCACCTTTAAGTCTAAGCTCAATAGAATGGCGCATATTAAAACAGATTGGATAAATCAAATGATCGATTTGGTCACCTTTGGAATTTAAAATGTAATTTAAAAGAAGATTAGCCGCTTTAGAATAGCCTTTTGAATATTCTATATAATTAGGTTGTCCATTATCCCCAACACATGCATGAGCCCATGTTGGCCCACTTCCAGTGAATGTTTTGTTGTCCATAAGTGTTTATTACAAAGTTTTTAGAATTTTAATGCAATATTATTGCATAAATCCCTCCTAACCTCCCTTTAAAAAAGGGAGGAGTTGTTACGTAATTTATTTATGTAATCAAATGACAAAGTCCCCCTTTGAAAAAGGGGGATTTAGGGGGATTAAAAAATAAAAGCCCTCACAGTGAGTAATGCCAGTCAGTTAAGCAAATTTTAGTAAAATGTAGTAAAAATGAGTGTATGTGAATACGCTCATTTTTTTATGTCTTTATCTGAACATTTAGAATCCACTCTTGAACATTCTCTCCCATC
>NZ_VPCH01000116.1:0-1352 GCF_013418285.1 Acinetobacter sp. YH12152 | reverse complement strand
GGAAAGATACAAAGATCAGCTCGCTAGCGCGAAATGAATTACTTCGAACAGTTAATCTTGCGAAGCAGTGCTTCTCAGGCAGGACATTATGGAAAAAATGGTCCGGCTATCATTGCCGAAGTTTGGTGGAAACCAAGATGCATTGCATCAAATTATTGGGGGATAAACTCAGTGCAAGAAAATTTGATAGCCAAGTCAATGAGATCCATGCACGTATAGCCGTGTTAAATAAATTTACCGAGTTAGGTCAACCACATACCCAAGTTATGCCTTAAATTTGAGTAGATATGGGCAATCTTAATTTTTACATCTTTGTGCAACAAAGCCCAACGGGTGTGCCTACAGTCATTGCTGGAAAAATACTGGTGGATTAGTAATTTGGGCAAATCAATTTGCATTACAACAAACATCATCTAGAGCAATTAATAGTAGTACCTCTGATGATAAGAAGCAGGATAAATAAAATGTTAACAATTCTAGTTGAAGTAATTTTATCATTTTTTATATCCAATTATGAATCTGAAAATTATCCTTATCTAGCAGGTTTTATAAAGGGAATAGTTTTAGGTATATCAGCTTTCCTCTTGGGGATGTTGATTGATGTTATTAATGATAAAGTTATGGAAACACATTTGATAATATTATATTTCATTACTTGCATTGGTATAGGAATAATAGGAGGGCTATTTTTTATGTTTTTTACTTGGTTCACTAAAAAATAATACTAATAACATAAACGCTTGGTGTGACGGTTTTAAAAGCATAAAGGAACCGATTAACTGCACAAAAGACATAAATTTGATCTACAGTTACTTGTAAAAATAGAGCTAAACTTTAGCTGATTCCTTTTATCACTGTGACCAAATTGGAACACCGCAGACTTTAACAAATGAGTTAGGTGAATGTATATGGGAAATTAAGCAAGATACATGGGGCACAGCTTTAGAGATTAAGACTAGTGACAATTTATTAGAGCAAACAAGTATTCGCTTCCAAGGACAGTATTATGATGGAGAGACTGGCTTACATTATAACCGTTGCCGTTATTATGAGCCTGAGAAATTTTAAAGCACTACTTTAAAATTACGAAAGGCAAGGTATGTAAGTAAAGACCCTATAGGATTGTTTGGTGGTTTAAATAATTCTTCGTATGTAAAAGACCCGAATCAATGGGTTGATCCGATGGGGTTATGGTCGGCTACTAATGAAAAAATTGAAGAATTAGCGTAAGCGTCCGCTGAACACACCTTCTGAATTCATCCTATAAGCCTTAATTTAGTCCCCACTTAGAAACAAGTGGGGACTAAAATTTATGACTACAAATCATCAGACATCCATCGCATCTCTTGCGA
>NZ_VPCH01000115.1:0-1370 GCF_013418285.1 Acinetobacter sp. YH12152 | reverse complement strand
CATAGGTATCTACACATTTTTTATAAATTGAATGCGATCTGAGCAATCGCATTCAGCTCATCAGACGAATACTCTGACAACAACTGAAGAGTGTTCAATAGTATTGAAAGCCCTGCCAGTATGGCAGGGGCACTTTCTAATTTTCCCCTTTTCTGTTGCCTACCTGAAATTCGGGTGAGAAATGCCCGAATTCTTATATTCTGCTCATCTGTACCACGCTGTACTCGCCATGTCAGCACACAAGCCATACTACTGATCAGTAGCCTTCTCAGGATTGCTTGAGGTGTCGTTTGTAGCCATGCCTCAACGTCATGTCCTGCCTGCTTAAGCAATTTAAAATAACACTCAATTGTCCAGCGCCAGTAATACCATGTACTCAATTCTGCTGTATCTATATCCATTGCAACATTACTCAGCAAACACCATCTCGCCACAATTTTACCGTCACAATCCTTAACGACAGAAACAACCAGCCTTGCATCGACAGCATCTCCCTGCTCAGGAGCAACCCGCTTCCCTGAGCTATCTTTCTGCTTTGGTTTTGCTGCGCGTGTTATGCGTATATGGGTCTCACCCACATGTAAAGTATGCTGATTGCCTTTGTAAGAAATATTTTTGATTGAATGCGTTTCTATCTTTTCTGCAATCTCGCCAACTTTGTATGTCTGACCGTGATACTCAACTCGATGACCTTCTTTGGCCCGAATCAGCCATTTGAAGCGATTCTTGCTCATCGCTCTTAGATGGGCAATTGAGTCACCTTCACGATCAATGATATGAACTTTTGTTTTCTCAACCGGATACTGTTCGATCGTTTTGATTTGTTCTGCGAGTGAATCCAAATGGGTTTTTCGCTCGCTGTATTGTTCACTGAATGTGGAATAACAGCCTGATGCGTCAGATAGCGTTTGAGCCAATGGTGCAATGGGAAGCCCCGATGCCGCATCAACCAGTAGACTGCTTTGCAGTTCATAGCCTGAATCATATTGATGGGTTCTTTGAAGACGCTGAGTTTTATTGTTATGTTTCACATATTGCAGTTGAGACCAATCATGAATAATCAGCGCATAAGGGTGAGAGGATTGATCAATCTGTTCAAATGCAAGTCGCTGTATTGGCTCATTCAATTGCTTGAAAGAGACTTTTTCATTATTGAGAAATCGCCAAACTGCCTGGGTGGTTGCAAAACTGGACTTCTGGGCAGAGGCCATTTCCTTAATTGCAGGGGCAAGTGAAGCAAGAGGATTCATATTAAGCTTTACGAGGGCGTTGTATCGTCTGACGAGACGTGTATCAAGATGGGAGATATTAAATTGAAGAGCATGCTCTTCAATTTAACCCAAAACTTGGGATTTGTGTAGATACCTATG
>NZ_VPCH01000114.1:0-1402 GCF_013418285.1 Acinetobacter sp. YH12152 | reverse complement strand
TATTTAAGTGATGTGCTGAAAAGGTTGCCGACACACAAAGTGACCCAAATTGAAGAATTGCTGCCGCACTGCTGGAAACCTAAATTGAATTAAAAAATAGGTATGGGATTCAGCGGACGCTTACGGATAAACTTATAGGATAGTTGATTTACCATTTACTTATTCATTTACAGATTCAATATTGGTTGATGTATAAGGGTAATTTGATGTAAATGAAATTGAGCGAATAAAGCTTAGATAACCCAAAAGTTTTCAAGATAGGATAAATTGGAAAAGTCCTTGATCTATACCATGAACTACCTCTAGGTATTCCTATGTGCAACCTATACTTGAAAGGAACATCTAATAGGCTTAACACCAGGATTGGTGAGAGTTAACCACAGTTGTGCTGAATCGACTCTATATCATTAGAAGGAAAAGTACACAATCAATGGCTATGTATTCACTATATGTGAAGTACGAAGTAGTGATTGATTGTTATTTGATTAAGTAATTGATTTTGTTGTTGAAATTTGTTTAATGGTAGTGTATTATTTATAATAGAATACTATAAAAGAAATGGTAGAGAGAGACTATATCTAAAGAAAAGTATCTTTAGAAGTAAAGCATAAAGAGAAGAACAAGATAGGATAATAAGTAGTATAAGATAGCATTTTGATTATTATCTTGGTTTCTCCCTCCATGGATTATGATTCTCTCAAAAAATTTTCAATTCAAATTCTTGAACAAGCTGATCAGCAAAGCCTTTCGTATAATCTGTATTGGTATTCTCCAGAAACAAGGAAGCTCCGCCCAGAATCTAAGATAGGATATTATGATAAACAACCCTCAGGTGTTTCATATAATCATGGGTGTAAGCTTGTAATCACATTTCCAAGGCTTGCCTTTAACAGTCTGGAATCCATCATAAATACTCATCTCACTCAAGATAAGCAGATAGCATATCGTGAAGACTACAAATCCAGTGAGGGTATTGGATTTGATGTCTACCAAAGAGTTGAAGAGCTCAAGTTATTCATTGAACCTGATAATGTTTCATCCAAAAAATTCACATGCGAAGGAATGCTTAAAAAAGGAGTGTATTGGGCAGATCGTCAATTGAAAGCATTGGAAGCAATAGACCCACCATTATCACCTCAGCAAATTTCTCAAACCATTAATGAAGTATCTAATCGTTTCAATAAAGCCTTAGCCTATCTTAAGTCACAAGGTAACCCACAAGCTACGCTCCGGGTAAGACGGGATAGTGGCTTTAGACATCGTATGATTAGAGTTAATCCGTAAGCGTCCGCTGAACACACCTTCTGAATTCATCCTATAAGCCTTAATTTAGTCCCCACTTAGAAACAAGTGGGGACTAAAATTTATGACTACAAATCATCAGACATCCATCGCATCTCTT
>NZ_VPCH01000113.1:0-1458 GCF_013418285.1 Acinetobacter sp. YH12152 | reverse complement strand
TATAGTGTAAACCTGTCTCTTGATCGAAATACTGACCTTGAAAACGAATGTTGTTTGAAATAATTTCAGAATTTTCAAAGAAACTCGATTTAGCCTTTTCAGCCTTACATTCACCCCAAGCCTTATATTCAGCTTTCCAAATGATTGCACCTGTATGGTCACTCATTTCTTGTGCTGTGCCTAAGTGATCACAATGATAGAACCATACATCATCAAAGCCTTTGCTCTGTTTTGTGGTTTTCGATAGCAAATTTTGGCGTACGTTATATGAATTATTAAAATAAAAATAAGCTCAATGAAGCTATCATTGAGCTTTGTATAATTTGAAATAGCGTACTGATTTTAAATTTTATTGATTAGAAAAAACTACAATTTTCCCTTCAGGTAGATGACCATCCCATCCACACGGAAAACCACTATTTAAATATATTTCTAAAATTTCTTTCCAGATTGTAGGAAAATAGTCATTTGCATAACATTGAAATATTATACCTATATCTCTATACATCAACTCTACTATCAGACAAGCTTCACCCATTATCCATTTTTCTTTAGCTCCGTTAAATTCTTGATTTTCAAATCCAAAATAATTTTTTTGTTTTAGTTTATATTTAATCTGATCGTTCCATTCAAAGCTTTCTGGAAAAATATCGGGGGTATCAGTCACAGTTTCCCATTCATCAAAATCATCAAAACTGTCATTAGTCGCATAATCTATTCCTAAATTAGCATCAAAAATAATCTTGTAATCTTTTTCAGTACTAAACTTAGTATTATAAAAATTACCTTTTTCCAAAAAAGATATAAATTCAGCTGCACTTTCTACTACTTGATCCCAAGTCTTCATTTATTTTCCTCTCACGTGGTTTCTAACCGTATTCATCCAATCTTTTTCAACACCACCAGTACCATTAGGGTATGCATTGCCATACATTGTTTGCCCTCCTGCTTGCAATTGTTTTTTTAATGCCCCCTGAACCACAGCTAATTTCTTACACCTACCGACATTTGGTTTAAATCTTGCTGCAACTTTCATAGCGCCAATAGCAGCTTCGTTATATCCAGAATGATATCCAAAGTGTGTAGTTTTTCCAAAACCTCCCCCAGTTTTAAGTGGAACATTTGCATCTTTAGGTAAAGCAATTAATTTATTTACATTATGCACATCAAAATTTTTACACAATTTATTAACATCTCGTAATGAATCTGTGCTTTTTGGAATTATGTAGTGCACCTGATACCCTTCAGGTATTAGTGTTTTAGTTCTTATCAATTGGGACAATATTGAACTTAACAATCGAATTGTAATGGCTGCACTAACACGCAACCGTGCAGAAAAGGGACCAATTCCAAGTAATTTTGCTGCTGATAAAACCGATTACCCACGTAAAATCTATGAGAATGCACTCGTACATAAACTACCAGATGAGGTAGAAGCTGCTGACTTACGTGGAGCAT
>NZ_VPCH01000112.1:0-1482 GCF_013418285.1 Acinetobacter sp. YH12152 | reverse complement strand
TGTTATTCCTAAGTAGAAATGTCCTACCTAATAACCAAATAGAAATGTCCTATATGGACAATTCCAAGTCAAGCACAGGATTTAGATTTCGTTCTTTGATTGCTATTTTCTGTGCACGTCTGCTTGGCATCTTTTGAGAACGATTGCGTTTGTTTTGTTGTTCCAGTTCTTCATGCTGTTGTTGGATATGATTCAGAACAGCACCCAACCGTTTATTCTCAACAATCTCTCGCTGATTCAGCTGACTTAATTTATCGAAGAGGCTGTAATTGATCTTTCGGCCATCATGCATGAGGGCTACAGTACCATCCGGGTATTCCAGGAACTCAAGATACTTACCGATCAACCTTTGATTTTCTTCGGTGTTTTCCAGGAGATATACGCATTTATCATAAGTAATCGTCAGGCTATTCGTGACTCTGCGGGGTTCACGCCAAGTAAAAATATCATCTAATTCTTCGGCTGTTTCAGTGATAGGCCGATGTAGATCCTTAGGATTAAAAGCCATCTTGGCGAACTTCTGATTGAACTGCTCAATGAAGCAGGGTAGCCAGGCATTAGCTTGCTCAATCGAGCTGATACCTTCCAGACGCATCTCCTTGATCAGACGGTCCTGAAGGGTTCTGTTGGCACGTTCCACACGGCCTTTGGCCTGTGGTGAATTGGCGAAGATGATATCGATATTCAGGGTACTGAGTACGCGTCCAAACTGGGTAATCTTGGTGTCTTTCTTGCTGCTTTGATTCACCCTGAAGACTGAATGTTTGTCGCTGTAAAATGCCAACGGCTTACCATGCTGCTCAACATACAAGCGTGTTGAAATCATATAATCAAAGGCTGATTCTGATTCACAGAAGCGTAAATGCTGCAATTTTCCTGTAGCATCATCGATAAACACCAGCAGACAGCATTTAGCAGCGCGTCCTTCAAACCAGTCATGATATGAGCCATCAATTTGGATCAGTTCACCAAAGCAATCCCGGTTGTAACGAGGCTGATACGGGCGTTTCAGGCGCTTGGATCGAGGAATCCATAAGTCAGCTGCAATCATCCAGGAACGCAGGGTTTCTACTGAAAGATCGAATCCATGTACGGTGGTGAGCTTTTCATGCGCTAAAGTGGGTCCGAAACCATGGAGTTGGTCAGAAACAATATTGAGGCACTTGAGTCTGAGTTCTTCAGGAAGTTTGGAATTGCTGATTTGGCCACGACCGGCATGGGCTAATGCAGCGGGACCTTGAGCTTTGTATTTCTGCAGTAAGCGTCTGATCTGACGTTCTGAAATATGAAGTAGCTGAGCAGCCTGGGATTGAGTTATGCGTTGATCGCAGATTTCCTGCAAGACCGACAATCGTTTAAGTTCTTTATCCGACATAGACACCAACATATCAAACCGTCCGCTAACGAAATTGCAAAAGTGCATATTCTAAAAGCGGACATTTTTACTTTGGAGAAACCGGACATTTCTATTTTGGAGTTACA
>NZ_VPCH01000010.1:0-84457 GCF_013418285.1 Acinetobacter sp. YH12152 | reverse complement strand
GATTCATATTAAGCTTTACGAGGGCGTTGTATCGTCTGACGAGACGTGTATCAAGATGGGAGATATTAAATTGAAGAGCATGCTCTTCAATTTAACCCAAAACTTGGGATTTGTGTAGATACCTATGGCCTTTGGGAGAGGATTTAGGTGAGGGGTTAGATAGCCGCCAATATACTCACCAATATTGGTGCAAGTACAGAAAGGATAAAGCCGCTGACCATAGCATGTGGAATAAAATCATTACCACAGGCTTGTTTGACCATGGGTAGGGTGACATCCATAGCTGTTGCACCCGCAGATGAAATTGCAGAGCGTGGGTAGCGCCAGCCAATAATATACATAAATACAATCGCAAAAATTTCTCTGAATAAATCATTCATCAGCGCGATACTGCCTAGATGCGCATTCTTTAATTCAGTCACGACGATGCCTGTCATCGAATAGAAACCGTAGCCTTGTGACAACATAATCAAATCTTTCAAACTGATTTGTGGCAATAGATAGGCAGCAGCAAAAGCGCCCAAAAGTGAACCGACGATACAGCCGAGTGGAACAAGTAGAATTTTCCAATTTAACCAAGAACGATCGAGCGGTGAGTAGGCGAGATCAAGCCCAATCAGAAACATGAAGACTAAAAGTAGATCCCAAGTACTAATATGTGGCTGAAGACTAAAATGTGCTGCAATTTCGGCAAAAGCATAACCTAAACCTAATGCAATAAAAGCATAGCTAATATTGATGAGTGAGCTTGTCACTAACTGCATGGACACTTTGCCATGACTGGGTTTATAGCCTAAAAGCTTAAACAAAATATAGCAGCAAATAAAAGCACCCATTGAGGTCAATAGTGCAATAAGTACTGATGAAGAGAGGATTTGCAGAGGTGCTGGAATAGTGTGTAATGTTTCAGAAAATTCGATCGCAATCGCAAATAACAAAATATAAGTAAAGTACGGCAGGAGTTTAAAGGCGATTTTTTCAAGCCAAGTGGGTAGGCGACGTGCAAGAATAAAACCAAGCCCTAAACAGGTCAAGAGCTGGAAAATCAGCCAGAAAGATTGCATAAAAAATAGGCAGATAATGAATACCTGCCTATTATGACCTGTTATTGCTTAAGCTGCATGACTAGATTTTGTTTTACTTAGGAGTCGAAAATCAGCTGGATTTATTTTTCGAGTAGCGAGCCAATATTTCCATGTATAAGTTGGCCACAGTGCAAAATTTTTACCGCCATTTTGTTGATACCAGCTCACGCAGCCTGATTGCCATACCGTGCCATCAAGCATGTCTTGTACATGAGTGTTAAATTGATCTTGCACCTGATCTTTGACAGCGATGGCTTGAACATTAGATTTTGAAACCAATTGCATCATTTGTAAGATGTAATCGACTTGTGCCTCAATCATAAATACCACTGAATTATGCGCAAGTACGGTATTGGGGCCTAATAATTGGAACAGATTTGGAAAGCCTTTGGTGCAAATGCCATAAAAACTTTCTGCGCCAGCTTGCCAAACTTGTTTGAGTTCTTGAGCATTTTCACCAATACATTCAAAGGACTTGAGATAAATACGTGGGTCAGTAATAAAGCCAGTCCCATAGATTAAGCAGTCAATTTCACGGGATTTTCCATCTTTGGTAATAATGGCATTTTCAGTGATTTCTTGTATTGCATCACTGACCAATTCCACATTAGGTCTATTAAAGGTTGGAAAGTATTTATTAGAAATTAAAATGCGTTTACAACCCATGATGTAGTTTGGGGTTAGTTTCTTGGCGAGTTCAGCATCTTTGACTTGGTATTTAATATACAGTTCAGCCAGTTTTTGCGCATACTTCATGGTGGTCGGCTTAACAATTGGCACGACACGTGATTCGTTGGTCCAATACAGTCGAGCACGGTGAATTTTTCGAAACCAATCATATTTTTTAAATAATGATTTTTCTAAACCATGATAACTACGTTCATCTCGTGGAATGACCCAAGCCGCTGTACGCTGAAAAACATAAAGTTGCTGTGTTTGTGGTGCAATTTCTGGAATGTATTGGATGGCACTGCCGCCTGTACCAATCGATGCGACTTTTTTGCCTGCTAATGGATATTGATGATCCCATTGAGAAGAATGGAACACTTTACCCTTAAATTTTTCAATGCCTGGAATATGTGGAATTTGTGGGACATGTAACGGGCCAGATGCAAAAATCACATATTGAGCGGTAATTTTAACGCCATCTTTGAGTTCTAAATGCCAGTCGCAGGTTGATTCATTGTATTGGCTTGAAAGCACTTCACTGTTAAAGCGACAGAATTGTTTTAAATTATATTCACGGGTGACATGTTGGATATAGTCAAATATTTCCGGCGCTTCGGCGTAACGCTTTGACCAATCTGTTTTGGGTGCAAAAGAAAGTGAATACATATGTGATTGCACATCGCAGGCAGCGCCAGGGTAGCGGTTTTCACGCCAGGTTCCACCAAAATCATTGGCTTTTTCGAGGATCAGAAAATCTTGATTGCCTTGTTGTAAAAGTCGGATCGCCATAGCAATACCACCAAAACCACCGCCGATGATGGCGATTTGTGTATGTATTTCAGAATTGGCTTTTGGGGTTTGCACTGTTTTTGTTTGCGCTTCCTGCATCATTTTTTTAATTCCAAGCGAGATTACAGGCTAAGCATACTTGAGTTCATAACCAGAACAATATGATTGAGGTGACAGAAAAATTGATCGAAACGGCAATGTTCATAATTGCAAATTTGTAGTAAAAAAGAAGAAATTTAATGTCATTTTACGATTTATGAAACGATCTATTCTAAGCCTGATGTATTTAGTACAAGGAATGCGTAAAGCAGGCGTAGATGTCGATCAACGTTTGCAAACTATTGGGCTGCGTGTCGATGCACTCGATCCAACTTCAGTGATTCATCCGAGTTTGGAGTGGGATGTACTGAAAGTCATTGGTAAAGATGTAGAACCTGAGCAAGGGTTATTTATTGGTCAGCATTATACATTGGCGGGTTATGGCCCGTTGCTGATGTTATTGGTCACCAGTGATACTTTACGCCAAGCTTTAAATCAGGGGATTCGCTTTCAACAGTTGACGCATCTAACTGGGCGTTTAAGTTTGCAAATCAGTCAACATAAAGTGGCTTTATGCTATCAACCGCAAGATGTGTATGCGCCACTGGGTGCATTATTAGCACAGTCAGAGATTTCAGGAACGTATAAATTCATCCGTGATCTGTACAAAATGATGGGGCTATCTACGCCACAAGTTCAAATTGATTTGCCGTTTGCTGAACCCAAAGATCCCGAAAAATTAAAAATGTTCACCGATTATTATGGCTCTCAAGTTCGTTTTGGCGCGCCATTTGCGGCATTTTGGTTTGATGAGGATGTTCTAGATATTCGTATTCCATCCGCTGATATTATTACGTTTCGATTGTATGAGTCGAAGTGTATTGCGGAGTTAGAACGTTTAAGCGCCGATGAAGATGCGCCACCATTGGTTCAACGGGTACAAGATTATTTGGAATTACAAAGTGGTGCAATGCCAAGTATGGCAGCAACTGCTCAAGCATTGAACTTGCCGGAAAGAACTTTACGTCATCAATTGCAACAGTTAAATACCAGTTATAAGCAAATTCGTGAAGATATTATTAAAGATAAAGCACTCCGTATGATTGAATATAATGAATATTCAATTGAAATGATTGCAGAATTGCTGGGCTATTCAGAACCTGCGGCGTTTAATCATGCGTTTAAACGTTGGTTTGGGCATAGTCCGAGACAATATAATAAATAGCCAATGCGCTTTACTGCCAAAGTGTTATATCTTCGAGTTTATTCTTCGTTATAATTCATTTAGCCCAAAAAAGTATTTAATGATATGTCAGATTTTCAGTCACCACACAACACCGCATTTACTCCGATTTCACCGGCTGAGCGTTATGCTCAAGCCTTAGCATCTGGTCAGTTTTTACCAGATCAGGAACAGGCGCAAGCGGTGCATGAGTTGGATCGAGTTTGGCAAGAATTAATCCAACGTTTTAAGGCTTCTAAAAAAGCGTTTCGTCGTTTCCGTCGTCAAACTGCACCGAAAGGGGTGTATATGTGGGGCGGTGTAGGACGTGGTAAAACGTGGCTGATGGATCAGTTTTATGATTCTGTGCCATTTCGACGCAAAACACGTATGCATTTCCATCACTTTATGCAGTACGTACACCGTGAATTAAATAAGCTTTCAGGTCAGCGTAATCCACTCGACCTTGTTGCTGACCAAATTTATAAAGAAGCAGTCGTGATCTGCTTTGATGAATTCTTTGTATCCAATGTCACGGATGCGATGATTTTGAGTGATCTATTCCAAAAATTATTTACGCGTGGGATCACCCTTGTTGCAACATCTAACATCGCACCAGATGGTTTGTATAAAAACGGGATCCACCGTGACCGTTTTATCCCAACCATCGAAATGGTAAAAAATAACTGTGTGATTTTAAATGTAGACTCAGGCGTAGACTATCGTTTACGTGTATTGAAACAAGCGCAGTTGTTTAAGTCACCTTTAACACATGAACATAAGTTGTGGATGGCACAGCGTTTTACAGCATTAACGCAAACCCAAACAGTTTCACAAGAGCCAATTATTATTAATCAGCGTATTGTGGAAACCATTGGTCATACGGAAGATGTACTGTGGTGTGAATATTCTGAACTTTGCCTAAAACCACGTAGCCCAGCGGACTTTATTGAAATTGCCAATATTTATAATACGGTCTTGGTGAGTAATGTGCCGCACATGACGGATTATTTGTCTGAAGGGACTCGTCGTTTTATCTATCTAGTTGATGAGTTTTATGACCGTGGGGTGAAGTTGTTGCTTACTTCAGAAGATACGATTATTGAATTATATCAAGGTGAAAAATTGGCATTTGAAATTGAGCGTACACGTTCGCGCTTATTGGAAATGCAATCTGATGATTATCTACATACCTCTCACCGTCAAATCAATGCACCAGAATCTACCGCAGAAAATTAAGCCTTTCTGTTGGAATGAAAAAGAACGTCTTATTGGCGTTCTTTTTTTTGATTTTTTGTTTTAGATAACATGTATAAATTAAGAAAAGCTGTGGAACGAACAATAGAAGTTAAAGCCAAGTCTCAAGATAAAAGCATCATTTAATAAGAAGCTAGGCTGAATAATAATTCATCGATAAAAGCGTTAAATTTAAACTGATTGGTTGAAGTTGTAGCATCGACATTGGCAGCATTTCATGGCTTAATCGAGTGAGTTTGTTTGTGGCTTGGGTCTATTTGTTCAGTTTTAGAACAAAATTCTGCACTTAAGTCTAATTTCGACATTTCAAAAACTTTATACACTGTAAAAAGGTATTCAGGCTGATGATGACGTCCTATTTCTGATCTTTATTATGTTGAATGATGAGGGTATTTCATTACATAGAAAATGATCATTATTTAGGAATGTGATAGTACTATTCAGCAAAGTATAAATGGGTATACTAGAATCTCTTGTTATAAAAAATAGCAATATCAGGAAAGACAATGACTGCACGTATTCAAAAAGGCAAGTTAGCGATTGCTAAAGAACTTTACGATTTCATCGAAAATGAAGCACTACCGGGTTCAGGTTTAGACAGTGAAACTTACTGGAAAAACTTTGAACAAGTCGTTGTCGATCTTAGCCCAAAGAATAAAGCACTATTGGCTAAGCGTGACGACATTCAAGCTAAAATTGATGAATGGCACCGCAACAACAAATTTGAACTCGAAGCTTACAAAGCTTTCCTTACTGAAATTGGCTACTTATTACCAGAAGTAGAAGATTTCCAAATCAGCACAGAAAATGTAGACGAAGAAATCGCATTATTGGCTGGTGCGCAATTGGTAGTACCTGTGCGTAATGCACGTTACTGCTTAAACGCTGCGAACGCACGTTGGGGTTCACTCTACGATGCTCTTTACGGTTTTGACGTGATCTCTGAAGAAGGCGGCGCGGAAAAAGGTAAGGGCTATAACCCAGCTCGTGGCGCAAAAGTTATCGAATTTGCTAAAAACTTCTTAAATGAAACTTTCCCGTTAGCAAATGGTTCGCATGCAGATGCAACTAAATATGCGGTAGAAGGCAAAAAGTTAGTTGTAAGCCTAAAAGATGGCTCAACTGCAACTTTAGCGAAAGAAGCTCAGTTTGTTGGTTTTAATGGTGACGAAGCTGCACCAACTGAAATCGTACTTTTAAACAATGGTTTACATGTAATCATTGAAGTTGATGCGACGAGCCCAATTGGTTCAACAGATGCTGCTGGCGTGAAAGACTTAGTTCTTGAAGCTGCGGTAACCACAATTCAAGACTTGGAAGACTCAATTGCAGCAGTTGATGCTGAAGAGAAAGTTGAAGGCTACCGTAACTGGTTAGGCTTAATGAAAGGTACGCTTTCTGAATCTATCGAGAAAAATGGTAAAACCGTTACTCGTACATTGAACAAAGACCGTACGCACAAAAACTTGATCGGTGGTGAAACTACGCTTCACGGTCGTTCATTGATGTTGCTTCGTAACGTAGGTCATTTGATGACAAACCCTGCGATCCTTGTAGATGGTGCTGAAATCTACGAAGGCATCATGGATGCATTGATCACACCGTTATTGACGTTTGCAGATATTAAAGGCGAAAACGAAAACAAGAACTCTCGTAAAGGTTCTATGTATATCGTTAAGCCAAAAATGCACGGTCCAGAAGAAGTTGCATTTGCAGTTGAATTATTTGAGCGTGCTGAACAAGCGCTTGGTCTACCTGCGAAGACTTTGAAAATCGGTATCATGGACGAAGAACGTCGTACTTCTGTGAACTTGAAAAACTGTATCGCGCAAGCGAAAGATCGTACGATCTTTATTAATACAGGTTTCATGGACCGTACGGGTGATGAAATCCATACTTTCATGGAAGCAGGTCCATTCGTTCGTAAAGGCGAAGTGAAGTCTCAAATCTGGTTCCCTGCATATGAAAACCGTAACGTGATGATCGGTCTTCAAGCCGGCTTACGTGGTAAAGCGCAAATCGGTAAAGGCATGTGGCCAAAACCAGATATGTTGCTTGATATGTACAAAACTAAGATTGAGCATCCAGAAGCTGGCGCAAGCTGTGCATGGGTTCCGTCTCCATCTGGCGCTGTAATTCACGCGATCCATTACCATCAGTGCAATGTTTCTGAGCGTCAAAAAGAGTTGTTGAATACTCAGCCGCTATCTTTAGATGACTTGTTAACGCCGCCTTTAGCGACAGATACAAACTGGTCTGAAGAAGAGAAAACCAAAGAACTCGAAAACAACCTTCAAGGTATCTTGGGTTATGTGGTTCGTTGGGTTGATTTGGGTGTAGGTTGTTCAAAAGTACTAGACATCAACAACGTTGGTTTGATGGAAGACCGTGCAACTTTACGTATTTCTTCTCAACACGTTGCGAACTGGTTACGTCACGGTATCGTAACTGCTGAACAAGTTGAAGAAGTATTTAAGCGCATGGCGAAAGTTGTAGATGAGCAAAATGCCAACGATCCACTTTACACGCCAATGGCACCAAGCTTTGATGGTTATGCATACAAAGCTGCTTATGACTTAGTATTCAAAGGTGGCGAGCAGCCTTCTGGTTATACAGAGCCGCTTCTTCATGCTTACCGTTTAAAATTAAAAGGTTATACAGGTGACTAATCTGTAAATCAAAAAAAGCCTCTTCGGAGGCTTTTTTTATTGCTTGAGAAAGTTAGAATGTCGACATAAAAAATGAAAAGGAAACTCCATGTATTTATGGAATGTAAATCGGTTGGTGGATGATATAAGACTGAATAAAGTCTCTGAAACCCATTATAAAAACTACTATATTGCCAGCTCAATATTGATTTTCTTTAGCTACTTAGCACTGACGTTAACCCCAGAATCCAAACCTACAGAAGCTTGGGCTTCGTTTGTTTTACAAGTTGGTCTGCTGATTAGCTGGGTGAATGCCATATTTAAAGCCAATGGCGGCGAGCAAGGCCGAGATTTTTTAAAGCGCTTTATTGCATTGTATCTGCCGGTGACGATTCAGAGTTTAGTCCTCTTTATCTTGATCGCTGTGGTTGTCGAAGGGCTGTTACCTATGTTGACCCTAAACATGGAGGAGGCTGCACTTGAGCAACTCACCACAGTTAAAGACCTGAGTTTTGAAGTTTTGGTTAGCTGTTATATTTATTGGCGAATCTATAAAGCGATGCAGCAGATTAATCATCCTATTTAAGTTGTAGCGTTGTACAATAAATTATGGATAAAGTTTCTTCCTGTTTTTCTCATAGCTTTTCGATGCTGAAGCCTTTACATTGGAATGAATGATAAAAATGGGATGGAAACGATGTCAGCATATACCGCATTAGATTTGCAATATATTGATGGACAGTGGCGAGCAGGGACTTCAACGCGTCACATCAAGAATATCAATCCCTTTAGCCAAGCAGAGATTTTTGAATTGCAGGCAGCCAGCAGTGTCGATGTAGACAGTGCTTATAGTGCGGCAGAAGCTGCCTTTAAATCAGAAGTGACCAAGCCCATTGAAGTACGTCAGCAAGTCATCACTAAATTAACTCAAACCATTCAGCAGCGCAGAGAAGAAATTATTCAATGGCTGATAGATGAATCTGGTAGTACACGTTTAAAAGCCAATATTGAAGTTGATGCAGCGCTCGGCATTATCCAAGAATCGTTGCGTTTTCCTGAAAAAATGCAAACTACGCAGCTAGAGAGTAAAGACCCGAGTCGAAAGAGTTTTGTATTGCGCAAACCTTTGGGTGTCATTGCGGTGATTAGCCCGTGGAATTTTCCATTTCATTTATCGATGCGTTCTGTGGTGACTGCGATTGCCTGCGGTAATAGTGTGGTGTTGAAGCCTGCAAGTGACACGCCAGTGACAGGTGGAACGTTGCTCGGAAAATTATTTGAAGAAGCGGGCTTGCCGCATGGCGTGTTAAATGTCGTTGCAGGCAGTGGCAGTGAAATTGGCGACTATTTTGTAGAGCATCCTGTGCCTAAAATGATTTCATTTACAGGTTCAACTGAAGTGGGTCAACAGGTGGGGGTGAAAGCGCTAGGAAGTTCACGGATTAAGCGTTTAGCGCTGGAACTTGGCGGCAATGCGCCTTTGGTGATTTTAGATGATGCAGATTTAAATTTAGCCGTTGAACTGACCGTGATGGGGCGTTTTTTGCATCAAGGACAAATCTGCATGAGTACCAATCGAGTGATTGTGGATGAATCCTTGCACGATGCTTATGTTGAAAAATTAATTAAACGGGTAAAAAGCATTGTGGTCGGTGATCCGAATGATGTCGAAACTCTGATAGGCCCTATCATCAATAAGTCGCAAATCGATAAATTAAAAACCATTATTCAAAATGCCATTCAGCAAGATGCGATTTTAGCCTATGCAGGCGGTATAGAAGGTCAATTGGTTGCACCGCATATTTTCACCCATGTGGATGCACATGCTGATATTGCATTAGAAGAAAGCTTTGGGCCAATCTTGCCGATTTTAAAAGCGCGAGATGAAGCGCACGCACTTGAATTGGCGAATTCAACCCGATTTGGTTTATCGAGTGCGGTATGTACCTCAAATTTAGCACGCGGCGGAGAGTTTGCGGCCAAACTCGATATAGGCATGACGCATATCAATGGCATCAGTGTGGCGGATCATTCTAATGCACCCTTTGGTGGTGAACGTAATTCAGGCCTTGGTCGTTTTAACGGTGAGTGGATATTTGAGGAATTTACCCGCACCCATTGGCAAACGTTCCCTGCTTAAAATACTCAAAGTGAAGTCTATTTAATCTTGTGCAATAGACCTCACCGCAGCTAATGTTACGCAGGACATTTTTAGTTTATTTCCATGAAATATCAGGCAGAATATAGTCCCAAAAACGGCTCCAACGTGTCTTGTAATAGAGAAAAGAGCCAATATCTTGGCTTGAACAATTATCCTGATAGTACATTTTGTGATTCATCAACAGCATAGGTTTACGCTGCAAGGTCGTCATATATAGCTTGACTTGAACCTTGTAATTGTAGATTGAATAATTAGAAGAAATACTCTCGGTTTTCATTTTTTGAATATTGTGAATATACACATCAAACTTCAAGCCATTTTTGTAATCTGTTGCCTCATGAATTGTTCGATCTGCAATTGGAATAAGCGGATTGTTATCACTAAACGCTAAATATGCGTTATGTATTTTGTTTCCTTGTTGATAATTAAACTGAAGAGCTGAATTTGCAGTAGTGAAATAGGGGAGCGCATCTTGAGGATTGATTTTAAACGTGCCTGTACAATTAGTCCTGACACGCCCTTTATCTTCGTTCACCGTAAACCAGCCAAATTGATCTTCCAATTCCGTCGTATGGGCTTCATCTACGTCAGGAAAAATCACGCCAAACTGATCTCTTTGTCTTTGCTGATTTTGCATCAAGCGATAACTATTTTGAGCACGTTTTGCAAAACGGATTTCAGGAAACATCTCTGGAGATGTAATTTTAAAATCAGAGACATTGATTACTTCACCATCAGGCAATATGACCAATGAAAATTGTTGTTCTTGGGTGTTGGGAAGATTTTTGACCGTCACCCAATGATGTGTACTGATCATTTGCTGATTGCGTAAATGCTTGTACTGAATGCGGTACTTGCCTGCAGGAATCTCAGTCTCATTGATTAGGTCTTGTTTAAATGGATATTCGTTGAGATAGAGCGCGTCGAGACTAAAAGGTAGAAATGAAACGGTATGTACAGAGACTTTTGCGGCATGTGCGGTTGGATACAGGCACATACTTAGAATTAAGACGATAAAGCGACTTCGGTCTAGATTTTTCATTTATTATAAAGATTGATTTTTTGCGGATTATGGCAAATATGTGTGCTAATTTCAAACCGATTACCTTATCGCAATTAAAGTCTCAAAACTTGCCTGAAATCAGCTTTGAATATCCTGAGGAAGTCTATCCAAATTATGATTTGCCGCTACTCTTTAAGTCTGAACAAGGGCTAGAGTGGCGAAAAGTGAATTTTGGCATGGTGCCTAAATGGGCCGCAGACAAATCAATCGCACTTAAAACCTATAATGCTCGAAATGAAACTTTGTATCAAAAGCCTACTTTTATTAATGCGATCTCAAAATGTAAGTTTGGCGTAATACCCGTGTCTGAATTTTATGAGTCAATGTATATCGATAATAAGCCGCAGTGTTGGAGTGTTAAGCGCAAAGATGGAGAAGCGTTTTATATTGCTGCCTTATATGACATTTGTAGACAAGGTGATGAGATTGTACGTTCAAGTACCATGATTACGATGGACGCTATTCAGCATGAGATGATGAAGCACTTTCATGAGCCGGGCAATGTAAAACGTTCGGTGATTGTAATTCCGCATGCGAGGTTGGAAGAGTGGCTGAGTTGGAAATCACCCAACATCCAAAGTTTTGTACAAGGTTTTCCTGTTGATGAGTTTGAATGTGCACACGCACCCAAAATAAAAATCGAAAAAATCAGTCCCCAACTGAACTTTTTCGATTGATATTTCGGTGATGCAAATGCTTAGCGAGCTAAGTTTTTAAAGATATGCTTTAAGCTTTCCATGGTTTTTTCAATTTGTAGGGGTGTTAAGCCTTCAAAAGATTGCTCTAGAACGACATTCGTTAGATCGTTAATCTTCTGCGTCATTGCAGTGCCTTTATCAGTTAATACAACCCGGGTAATACGTGCATCATCTTCACAAGAATAAGTATCTACCAAGCCTTCATCTTTTAAGCGATAAACGATCTTGGTTGTGGTCGACATTTTAGATACGACCATTTCAGATAAATCTGAAACACTCGCATGAGGTTTAGACTTGAGTGCGAGCAGGATACGACGACGTGAATTATCAACGCCATACTTTTTTAATGCATGGTCGACGTTTAAAACATATTGTGAATGCACCTGAGTAACCCAGTAGAAAGGAAAATTTTCTAAACTAAAGTCATCGGTGGATGGTAAAAATTTTGAATACTTTTTTGTCATGAAGAAGTCCCCTGAATATTTGTTTTAATTTTATTTAATGTTTTAACATTCTATTGAAAAATAGAGGGTAATAGCAAGAGTTCACAATAAAAAAATAGAAAGTAGAAGATATCTCATTTTTAGATTATCTTAATAGATTATATTGATATTCTGTCCAAGCGATTAAAAAAGAATAAAAGTAATTTTTGCTATAGAGAGATAGTGTAGTGAAAATAAATAAGTTTTGAATTCAAATTGAATATTAATATATTTTACCAAAAGGTTGAAATAAATAATTCATTAGATTTGTCATACAATCTTATACAACGCATTTAATTACATTTAATTAAAAGTCAGGTGAATTCATACTTTTTTTAAAGTGGAAGAGGAGATCTCAAAAAGTAGGTTTTAACATCTAGATGTGTATTTTATATCGCCCATTCGATTTGTAATACATTCAGCGTTTTTAACATTTTGTCATATTGTTGCTGCGAAAAAATATGCTTGAATACATTACAAATGCCCAAGATTGTGCATAATGGAATGGTCTATAGTTACACAGGTTAAATTTATGGATCCGTCGCCGTGCGTTGGTCTGATTGAAGATATTCTTACAATCCAGAATGAGGAAGAGAGCTAATGGAATTTTTGTTAGATCCCGGAATCTGGGTTGGTTTACTTACATTAATTATTTTAGAAATTGTACTAGGGATTGATAACCTAGTCTTCATTGCCATTTTGGCAGAAAAACTCCCTCCAGAACAACGTGACAAAGCTCGTGTACTTGGTCTTTCACTCGCATTATTAATGCGATTAGGATTGTTATTTGCAATCTCTTGGTTGGTCACATTAACAAAGCCCCTGATTACCGTTTTTGATTGGACATTCTCTGGTCGAGATCTCATATTATTGTTCGGTGGATTGTTCTTAGTTTATAAGGCAGTCACAGAGCTGCATGAGAAATTAGAAGGTAAACCAGAAGTTCAAGTGACAACAAAAGTGGCATATGCCAGCTTTACAGCAGTCGTGGCACAAATTGTTGTCTTAGATGCGGTTTTCTCTTTAGACTCTGTCATTACAGCGATCGGTATGGTCGACAACATTTATGTCATGATGGCTGCAATGATTGTGGCAATGGCAGTGATGTTACTTGCATCTAAACCGCTAACGGCTTTTGTAAACCGACATCCGACCGTCGTGATCCTATGTTTAAGCTTCTTATTGCTTATTGGTATTAGTTTGATTGCAGAAGGTTTTGGTTTCCATATTCCGAAAGGCTATATCTACTCAGGTATTGGTGTTGCGATTGTCATCGAAGCCTTTAACCAGTTTAGTCAACGCAATGCTCAAAAACACGAAGCGAAAATTCCATTACGCCATCGTACTGCAGACAGTATTTTAAAACTGATGGGTGGGCGCTTAGAAGCTGATCAAGTCGGTAATCAGGCGCAAGAAACCTTTGCAGACGAAGAGCGTTACATGATTGGGGGGGTGTTGACGCTTGCAGAGCGTTCAGTTGCGTCGATCATGACTCCCCGTAATCAAATTTCTTGGGTGGATTTAAATGACACACCTGAGCAAATTCGTGAGCAAGTCCTTTCTGTGCCGCACAGTTTATTCCCTGTGTGTCGTGGTAGCTTGGATAAAGTGATTAGTATTGTCCGCGCGAAAGAGCTTATTGATGTTCTAGATAGTGAAGATGATCTAAAAGCATTGATTAAACGTCATCGTCCGATCTTTATTTTCCAAAAGATGAAGGTGATTGATGCGATTAATACCTTGCGTACCTCTAAAGGCTCTTTGGTACTGGTTACGGATGAGTTTGGTGCGGTACAAGGTCTGATTTCACCACTCGATGTGTTTGAAGCGATTGCTGGTGAATTCCCTGATGCGGATGAACAACTTGATTTGATTAAAATCGATGATGAACATTGGAAAGCTTCAGGCATGCTCGATCTGTATCAGTTAGAACTTGAATTGGAAATGCTGGATTTGATCGAAGAAGATGATGGTTACATCAGTGTTTCAGGCCTCATTTTGGATCAGACTCACGGCAATGTTGAAGTCGGAACTGTGGTTGAATTTAAAGGCATCCAATTTAAAGTTACGGCAATGGATGAAAACCGCATTAAAACGGTTGATATCTATTACCAAGCTTAATGCTTAAATCTTAAAATAACTCAAAGACAGCTTTTAGAAGCTGTCTTTTTTGTATGACTAGAAAGTATAAGAAATCCTATCCAAGGGGGCTGTAATTCACGATGTTAAAACGTATTATATTTACATGATGTAACAGTAAAAAAACGCTGCATCTTTTGAGCTTTTAGAGGGCTAAAACGGTTCAAAAGTAATTAATATTGATAGGGTTGGTTTTAAAAAAGCATTAGGTTAAATAGTGATTCATTTTTAACTCGGGGTTTTAATCATCATAGATGATCTATTAATAATTTTTATTTCATTTTAAATATCGGTTTTGACAAATTTATAACTAGGTACTTTGAAGAAATTCAAAGTTAATCCATTAAAAAATGGGTGTTGGTATGGCGATCACTGAGAATATCATTGATTTTAGTAAACTCACGACTGAAGAAAAACATGAGTTGTTTCAACGGCTCTGGGAGTTTGATCAACGTATTTTCCCGACATCGAAAATTGAGCAACTTTATCAATACATGCATGACCCCGATATTGTAGCATTACCAATTATTCAGTATTTTGAGCAAGATAAACTGATCGGGCAAAACATTGTGCGTATATTAAAAATTATGCATAACAATCGGCCGATTTTTATTTTTAATTCACGGGCAGGGGTATTGGTAGATTACCGGCGGAAAAACCTGACCTTAAATTCGGCGATTAAAGTGGCGATGCAGCATCAGATTCGATTTCCAGCGATTCCGATGTGGTTTGTGGCTACATTGGCACAACCAAAGGTATATACATTATTTGCCTCGCGCTCTGTTAAGTTTTATCCAAGGCATGGTGTCCCGATGCCCACTGAGTATGCGGATGTTTTAAACAGTTATAAAATCCGTCAGCATGATGTGCAGCATCGCGCTGAGGATATTTTTGTTCATCGTTGTGATTTACCGAAGGTGACGCCTGAGCAATTGGTTCGGCTACGGAAAAAATCTGATGAACATGTTCAATTTTTTATGCAGCACGTGCCAGATTATTTTGATGGCATGGGTTTAATGTGTATTTGTAAATTAAATGTTTCAACTATTTTTGAAGCAAGTATGAATCTGGCAGTTGGGCGGGCAGTTTAATGATGGACATGGATGTGTTATGCGACAAATGACGATATATCGATTATTCGGTTTCGGCGCGGCGATCTTTTTAACGGCTTGTCAGCCAGCAGAGCAAAAAGTACAGGAGCAATCGCAGAAATGTGTTGCCCCCGAAAAACTGGTCAAACAAATTTATGATCAAGAGTTGAAATTGCATGCTTTGAGTAAAGATCAACTTACTGCCTATTTTGAGCCATCGTTAGCGGAACGTATGCAAGCAGAAATTAACTGTAAGCAGTCGCAACAAGCGTGTAATGTGGATTTCGATATTTTCACGGATAGCCAAGATCCGCAGCAAGATTCGAAAAAAGGCGTTCAGCCTAAACTGAGTTTTGATGAAAATAAAAACGTCGTTCGTGCTGAGTTTAAAATTGGTGATGAAGCCAAAGTCTTAAATTATGAAATGAGTGATGGCGACTGTTCAAAAATCAAAAATATTATTTATGCGGGGGACTATGACCTCGACATGATTTTGAGTAATCCAACAGAAACGATCGAAGATTCAGAAATGTTTGATGCCAATGCTGCAAGTGACAGTACGGCACAGTAAATTTTTTGTCGCATATTAATTAGTACAAAACAGTATGAATCCCTGAACAGCTTGAGCCATTTACTCAAGCTGTTTTTTTTCTCAAGCTATCGTAGCTTCATAGTGCATAAATTTGCATGTTGGCAAGTTGATTGAAATCATCTTCATTGAGATTATAAATTTCATCTAAAAATGCAACATTAAAACTGCCGACACTTGAGCTAATTTCATAGGCTTTTTGACCCGCAATCGCAAAGTGCAAATGTGCTGCGATCGTGCCAGCAGTTAGCGTTTCACTTACGGCGCAATACGCCGCTGTTAACGCACCTAAAGCGCAGCCTGAAGCCGTTACTTTGGGTTGTAAGTAAGACCCACCATTAATCTGTATCACTGCATTCATTTCTTTCGATAAGATGAAATCTGATTCGCCTGAAATTGCCACACATTCACAGTGTTCTAACAAGGGCACAGCATTTAAATAAATTTCTGCACTATTTAGCGTGCTATCGACACCGCGGGATTCACCTTGGTTACCTGCAAGACCGCTAATTTCTGATGCGTTGCCGCGAATAATACTTGGCTTGTATTGGAGTAATTGGTCAACCATTTCAGATCGCCATGGCAAAACGGGGCCATAACCGACAGGGTCAAGCACCCAAGGTTTATTTAAATTTTGTGCTGTTTGTGCAGCAATTTGCATGGCCTGCATTTGTTCAGACGTTGGCGTGCCTAAATTGATATTCAATGCACTGGCAATCGAGGCAAAGCTTTCAGCTTCAAAGGGATTGTCAATCATTGCAGGAGAAGCACCCGCAGCCAAAAGGACATTGGCCACATAATTGCTCGCGACTGCATTGGTGATGATATGCACCAAGGGTTGTTTGGATTGAAGTTCAATCCACGCATTGATAACGCTTTGCAAAAGAGGGCTATTTAAGTCAGTCAATTCACTGTTCATGGTCGTTTCAAAATTTTCAGATTGATTCATTGTTTTCTCCCTTAGCGGGTGAAGTAATGGTCTTGATGTTTACAATTACGGCAGAACAGGGTCACATAATCTGCGGCATCATAATCGACAGAGAGCTCTTGTGAACCACAGTACATGCAGCGCTTTGTGGAATAAAAATTTAAGCGAGGTTCGATTTTTTTCCACGCATGGCGTATCGGTTGCACAAAAATACTTTCATCGAGTCCTAAAAAGTTAAAAAGCAAAATTTCACTCATTTTACTAAAGGGGAGTTGTGGCGGACGAGGGAGGGTAAAGGTTTCCCATTTTTCCTGTAAGCCACGTTCACGGTATTGCTGTAAGGTCTTTTTTAACAGATTGGTATTAATGAAATTTTCATTACGTACTTGCAGGGCTTTTTGTTTATGTAGGTATTCGAGTGCTGACTGAATCATATAGTAAATCTGCCCAACCGCTAGATGGTCGAGTAGGCGATAACAGAACACTTGAAAGCTTTTATTTCCTGCAATTTGAATACCCCATGTCTTACAATAAAACTGCATGAATTGCACAATTTCTTGAAACAGTAGGAGATACAAGCATTCTTTCACTTCGTCAGCACTTTTAAAAGGAACACCCAGAGCTAAATTTTCATAAAACCAATGGCGGAGTTGCTGCGCTACGCTAAAAAGACTGGGCTCCGAATAGCCATCCAGACGGACATTGATATAATACTGTTCAGCTTGTAGCGCATCATCTTTCACAATCAAAATTTGCTCATGCACGAGATGCTTTTTGAGTGATTGTTGGAAGAGATAATTCGGGCTGATGTTGTGGTATTTAATAGCGTCCCAGTCGATAAATTCTTGATGTGCCGTATGTTCTTTGACGTGATTATCCAATAAAGCCAGCAAAAAGAGTTTCTGTAAAAAGCTCAGTTCACTTAATTCACGTTCAACGATATCTTTATTTTTAAGTTTACGCTGTTCTTGTAAACGGGTTTCTTTGAGTAGTTTTTTTCGTGCGGCCTGACAGTTTTCACAATGGCAGTTGTATTGCTGTTCTGGAAATATTTGATGATGACAGTGGCTACACTGATAAAAATTAAATTCTTGCTCATCTAATTTTTCAGCATCTACCCAATACATAGATGCACGACACAACGGGCATTGCGTACTTTCATCCATTTGTTTGCGTAGAATATTGAACATGTTGCCAACGTTTTTTGAAAGATTAAATTGATTATACACATCTCTGTTTAAAGACGGGTTTGCAATTTCAGTTGCGGCAGCTCAGGCGATATGTCGACAAATAAAAAAGCTGCATAGTGATGATGCAGCTTTTAGTCAGAATGGATTATTAATAGGCGGCTGGGCATGGGATCGATTCGTCCTCCTCTCCAAGTTGTTTGGCTTGTATTAAAGCTTGCACTTTTTTAGACGCAACTTTTTTAGTGCCTAATGCACTATATGAGTTAAGTAATGAACTGACCTCAAAGGCTTTGAGTGGAATCCCTTCGCAGGTCATAAACATTGCAATCACCTGATGGTCGATATTTGCAGCATCAAGTGCTTGCAGGGTCTTCATATTTTCAATACGGATGATGTGTTCTTTAATAAACATAATGCACCTCTTTTTGTTTTAGTCTGAATATTTTGCTTTTGGCAATTAAGTAGGTGCAAAACGCATGCTCAAATGTTTTGAGTAGAGATTTTAAAGCAGATAAACTGTGTATTTATTTGCTAAAGTATTGAAAATAAGGTATTAATTTAAAAGTAACAAAATAATAATAATGAATCCTTTTATCTTAGATGCGTTCTCAAAATGCTTGAACTGTTGAAAAAGAAACATCTTGGTGCATGGTTTAAACAGAAGTATGCAATCAAATGCAAATTAGAAGATTGATATGAATTGCGTACTAAGGTGCTTTTTGGAAGGAAACACCTAAGCGATTGGATTTGAAAAGTATATTTGTATATATTGAGCTTATAATTTTTAATGATCTAGGCTTCTCGAAATGAAACCAAGCGGAATCAACTGAACTTGATACACAGCATGATTCAGCTTGAATTCTTAAGGTTTTGATCTTTTTTATCCTTTCTTTGTATGGAATACACATGTCAGACGCACTTAAAAACAGCAATATCACTCGCATGCAATTATATAAGCAGCCACAGGGTACGGTTGGCGCGCTGATTATTGGGCATGATCAAACTTTAGAAAAGACGATCGAGTTACTTGGCCTGGCGCAGCAACATCAAGTATCTAAAATTTATGTGGCGGGTGCAACGTCAGAAATTCAGCAATTCCTCACCTCAAAAGTCACGGCATTTCAATTTTACTTTGCTGCAGACTATGACAGCGCGCTCGATTTAATTTTCGCAAATTAATAATCCTCTAAGTCTTAAGCAGGAAAGGTTGAGCGCAATAATTTGAACGTACAGATGGATTAAGCACCTGTACTTTCTCTTTCTAGTATATAGGCGCTTTATTTATTTGAGGTAAATAAATAATTTGCATATTGCAGTAGCTGTACTCAACTCAGGCATTTATTTTGCTTAAACATGGCGAAAATATGTGCCAGCCTTTAAATTATTCAATAAAGATGATTGAAAACAACATGCGCTGAGCCCATATATAAATCATTGTAAATGCGAAGACAGCTTATGCATCTTGTCGTATGATCAAGTCATTCACAATGTGTTCAAAAAGCTGATGAAGCAATAACTAAGGAATAGGACGAGATATGAACATTGCGGCAAATCCAGTGGTCGAAGCAGACCAAACTGTTTATTTAAAAGACTATCAAAAACCATCATTTGTCGTAGATAGTATCGATCTAGATATTCAAGTCTTTGATGACCATACCAATGTAAATGCAAAATTAGTGATGCAGCGTCAAACGGCAGGGGATTTGGTGTTATTGGGTCGTGATTTGGAACTCAAATCAATTCGCTTAAATGGTCAAGTTTTGCCAGTAGATGCCTATGTTGTAGATGCAGAACAACTGGTGATTTCAAATGCACCTGACCAAGCTGTCATTGAAACTGAAGTCGTGATTCATCCTGAAAGCAATACTCAGCTCGAAGGCTTATACCAAGCGGCAGGCGATTTATTCGTCACTCAAAACGAGCCTGAAGGCTTCCGTAAAATTACCTATTATCCTGACCGTCCTGATGTGCTATCGGTATTTACTACACGTGTTGAAGCGGATAAAAAATTCCCTGTATTACTTGCCAATGGTAATTTGATTGAAGCGGGTGAAACCGGGGAAGGTCGTCATTATACCGTTTGGCAAGATCCAACCAAAAAACCATCGTATCTATTTGCTTGTGTGATTGGTGATTTGGCAGTACTCAAAGACTCTTATGTGACGTCTGAAGGTCGTAATGTTGCTTTAGAAATCTATGCAGAAGAAAAAGACATTCCAAAATGTCATATTGCGATGGAAGCTTTAAAGCACTCGATGCGTTGGGACGAAGAACATTATGGTCGTCCTTATGATTTAGACAATTATATGATCGTGGCAACCAGTGCATTTAATATGGGTGCAATGGAAAACAAAGGTTTGAATATTTTCAACACCTCTTGTGTGCTTGCTGATGAAGAATATACGACTGATGCTGCGATCATGCGCGTTCAGTCTGTGATTGCACATGAATACTTCCATAACTGGACAGGTAATCGTATTACCTGTCGTGATTGGTTCCAACTTTGTTTAAAAGAAGGTTTGACGGTATTCCGTGATCAGTCGTTCTCAGAAGATTTACAATCTGCTGCGGTACAACGGATCGATGATGTTGCAGTGTTAAAAGCACATCAGTTCCCTGAAGATTCAGGCCCGCTTTCACATCCACCGCGTCCAGATCATTTTGTTGAAATTAATAACTTCTATACCGCAACAGTGTACGAAAAAGGTGCGGAAATTAACCGCATGATGGCGACATTGCTGGGCAAAGAAAAATTCCGTGCAGGTACTGACGAATATTTCAAACGCCATGATGGTCAAGCTGTGACTGTTGAAGATTGGGTGGCAGCACTAACAGCAGGTTCAGGTGTAGATTTATCGAGTTTCTTGATTTGGTATAACCAACCGGGCACACCAAAACTTGAAGCAAAAGGTGAGTACGATGCTGCAAATCAAACCTATACTTTAAGTTTGAAACAAAGCTTAAAAGCGCATCCGAAATATCCAAATTTAAAAGCAGTGCCAATTCCTGTGGCTTTGGCATTGTTTGATGCGACGAGTGGTGAACAGTTAGTTCTCAGCTCAGATGCATTGGTTGAAAATGGCATCAAAGATGGCGTGTATTTATTTGATACCGATACTGCAACGATTACATTTAGCGGTGTAAAAACCCAGCCTGTTGTGTCTTTACTGCGTAATTTCTCTGCACCTGTTAATCTTGAATTTAACTATTCAGATGAAGAGCTTGCTTTCCTGATGCAGTACGAGCCGAATGGTTTTAACCAATGGCAAGCCAGCCAAACCTTGTTAGAACGTATTTTGTTAAATGGCCATGATGCTGACATCTATGTCCAAGCTATACAAAATACATTACCAGCATTGGTTGAGCGTGATCCACTACTTGCTTCACGTTTATTCGATGTACCGACAGAGGGTTATTTAGGTAGCCGTATTGATGCCGACTACAGTCCTGCCCAAGTGCAAGAACAGCGTGAAGCACTTTTAAGTCGTGTGGCACGTGAGTTAGGTGCTTTCTTTAAAGAGACTTATGCAACTTTAGACCCTGATGCGCAGAAAGAGTTCTCACAAGCCATGGGTGTTCGTGCATTGAAAAACATCATGTTGAGCATGATGGCACGTCAAGGCGATGCTTCTGTATTTGAATTGGCCTATGAACAATTTAGCTCTACAGGCAATATGTCTGAACGTCTTGGTGCTTTAAAAGTATTGGTTTGGAATGATGCACCACAAGCACAGCAAGCTTTAGAAACTTTCTACACACGCTTTAAAAATGAAGCCTTGTCGATGGACCAATGGTTTATGCTGCAAGCGGCACATCCGAAAGCAACTGCGGAAACCATCAATGCACTGACTGCTCATCCTGACTATGACTTGAAAGTACCGAACCATATTCGTGCGGTTACAGGCGGTTTAAATAGCAATCCTGTCAACACATGGAGTTTTGGTGTGCAGCACATTGTTGAATTGGCAAAATTCCTCGATGAGAAGAATCCAATTGTCGGTTCACGTTTACTGCAAATTTTGTCCCGTTGGTACACTTTGGCAGAACCGCAGCGTAGTGAAGTCAAAGCAAAACTTGAAGCACTTAAACCTGTTGTGAAATCGAAGAATGTGTCAGAAACATTAAACAGTATGTTGAGTGTTTAATCATTCAACCTCTCTGTACGATTGATTTGAGTTAAATCAGTCCTACTAAAATGAGTCTGTTGTCATAGGTATGGCAGCAGGCTTTTTTATATCCAGTCTTTTTTATCTAAACTTTAGTTAGGATTGAAAATCAATCATGTTTAGATGACTGAAACTCAAAAAATTTCTCTGAGCATTTATTTAAATTACATAATAATTGCAATATAAATCACATAATGGCGCTACAATAAAATAGGTCTAACACATGAATGACTGTATGCGGTAAGGCATCCAAGTTCATGAATGTTTAGATTTTTTTATCTATTTCATTGTGCAAGATTTTGAGGCGGGTCATGTTAGTTAAGGTTGATGAAGGTTTTTATTTAAACTCACATCATATTATTGCAATTCGAATTAATAGAGATTTGCTTGATACCTTTGTTGTTTCGGTAGAATACACACCCAATAGTGTGCAAAACACAGGTGTATTTGAAAAGAAATTCAATGCGCGCCGCGATGCAGAACAATACCTACAGACTCTGAATCAGATCATTGGTAAATCGTAAAAGCTAAAGTGCATATCGTGGATATTGTCTAGATTGAAATGGACATGACATGAATCAGACGCAGATTGACGTCTAGCAAAAGGGATGAAGTGCATCCCTTTTTTTGTGCTTATCTGAGCGAAACTGATGCGAAGAATTGAAAATAAATCATTCTATCGATACGACTCGATTTGCACGTCGGATATTTTCCTGACATGCTGTAGCCATCCAAAATGAGTTAAAACTATATGCGAATCAGTATTGTGGGTGCAGGTCGTGTTGCACATCATTTGCTCAATGTGCTTCATCCACAACATCACATTGTGCAAGTTTATGCGCGAAATCTTGATAATGCAGAAAAACTTGCAGCCAGAGTAGGTGCAGAAGCTATTCATAACCCAGCTAAGTTGAATGCTGAGATTGATCTTTTGATCATTGCGGTGAGCGACCAGTCGATTGCAACCATTATTCAGCAAGTTACAGCCTATGTGCCACAGGTTTTGATTGTGCATACGTCTGGTAGCACCAATATCACGGTACTGACCCAACAGCATTCGCGAGCAGGTGTGTTTTATCCTTTACAAACCTTTAGTTTAGACCGAGATGTGGACTGGACGTCGACACCGATCTTTGTAGAAGCGGCGGATTCTACAGATTTGAGGACACTTACAGATTTAGCAAACAGCATAAGCCAAAGGGTTTATCAATATGATTCGGCACAGCGTTTAAGTCTGCATCTTGCTGCGGTGTTTGCCTGTAATTTTAGTAATTATTGTTATGACATGGCAAAGCAGATTGTTGATGCAAAACAAGTCGAATTTAGCTTACTTTATCCTTTGATTTTAGAGACAGCCAATAAAGCTACTCAGGCTGAACCACGTAACATGCAAACAGGCCCTGCAATGCGTGGGGATCAAAATATCATGCAGATGCATGCCAATATGCTTGAGCAAGCTGATCAAGTCGATCTGAAAGCGGTCTATGAAATGTTGAGTCAGCAGATTCTTGGGCATCATCAGAAATAAACAATCCATATAGAACAATGAATATTTATTAGCTTAGACATACATGTCAAACAGGATGTTACATGGCAAAAGATTTTAATAGCCCACAAGTGGTCGAAAGTTATGATGCACATATACGAAAATTAATTCCCGGCTATGAACTTGTCCATCAACAAATTCAGGCGGTGTTGAATTGCCATGTCGCTGAAGGTGCCCATGTACTGATCATTGGATGTGGGACGGGCTATGAATTGGGTTATCTCATGGCCTTGAATCCAACATGGTCATTTACCGTTACAGAATTGTCTGAAAATATGCTGAATCAAACACGGCAACGCGTTGAAGCCGCTGGACAGTTGCATCGCGTCAATTTTGTTTTGGGCAGTCATACTGCTTTTGAGGAAGTAAGTTGTTTTGATGCGGTGCTGAGTATCTTGGTGACGCATTTCATTGCGTTGTCAGAGAAAACGAATTTTTTAGCAAAAGCATTTGAACTGCTTAAACCGCAGGGCATTTTTGTAAGTTTTGACTTGATGCAAACTCATTCGAATTTTGAGCAGCGTGTCCTACCTGAATTTTGCCAAATGCAAGGTTTATCTGCTGTACAAGCGACAAAAATGATGCAGCGTTTAGAGGATGATTTTGAACTGATTAGCCAGCAGCACTATCAAAGCTTACTGACGGAAATAGGCTTTGATCAAATTTATTGTTTCAGTCAAATCTTTAGCTATGCGGCTTACTGTGCTTTTAAATGTCGATAAATTAAAAAATAATAGAGTCCAAGATTGGGCTTATCAAGTTCATTGATTATTTTGACAGATATTATTGCTACCTTGCATGAGTGACGCTTGCCTCAAAATTTTGATCAATAGTCTCATTTTTTCTTGCTCGGTATCGCGCTCATTATTTTAAGAAAGAAATTTTTCAGTCAGCGTTAAATCCATTATTGTGCATTTATAAAAATAATCAATTGGATGAAAATAATGTCAAAAATGGAATTTGATTACATTGTGATTGGTGGCGGAAGTGCGGGGTGCGTACTGGCTGCACGCCTCAGTGAAGATCCGAATATATCTGTGTGCTTACTAGAAGCAGGCGGGCAAGGTGATCAGTGGACGGTCAATATTCCAGCTGCATGCGTGGTGAGCTTGCCGACCAAGATCAATAATTGGGCCTTTGAAACTGTGCCTCAAGCTGGCTTGAATGGTCGTAAAGGCTATCAACCACGTGGAAAATGCCTTGGCGGTTCATCCAGTATTAATGCCATGATTTATATTCGTGGACATAAAAATGACTATGATCAATGGGCGGTACAGGGCAATACTGGCTGGTCATACGACGAGGTCTTGCCATATTTTATTCGCTCAGAAAATAACAACCGAATACACAATGAATTCCACGGAAATGACGGCCCTCTATCCGTCACAGATGTACAAAGTGACAATATTTTCCATCAACGCTATACCGAAGCGGCTCGTGCACAAGGTCATAAAGTCCTTAATGATTTTAATGGCGCAGAACAAGAAGGCTTAGGGGTTTATCAAGTTACGCATATCAATGGAGAGCGTTGTAGTGTAGCGCGTGCTTATTTGTTTCCGCATTTAAACCGACCAAATTTAACTGTATTGACCAAAGCCACAACACATAAAATCATTATAGAAGATAAAGTGGCCACAGGTGTTGAAGTCCAACATGCAGGGCAAATGAAACACCTAAAAGCAAGACGAGAGGTCTTGCTCAGTGCCGGTGCGATTCAATCACCGCAGATTTTAATGTTGTCTGGAGTGGGAGATCAGGCCGAGCTCCAAGCGCATGGCATTGAAGTGAAACACCATCTACCGGGTGTAGGAAAGAACTTCCACGACCATCCCGATTTCATTTTTGGTTATAAAGTCAAAGAATACCAAGGCACATTTGGCGTGTCCTTACCTGGCTCAATTGATATGTTCAAGCAGTTCAGTCGCTATCGTAAGGAACGACGGGGTATGATTGCTTCAAATTTTGCAGAATGTGGCGGTTTTCTAAAGTCTTCACCCGATTTAGCGATACCAAATTTGCAATTACACTTTGTCGTCGCGTTAGTAGATGACCATGCACGGAAATTTCATGCAAGTCATGGTTTGTCGTGTCATGTGTGTCTGCTCAATCCAAGAAGTCGCGGTACGATCAAATTGAGTGGTTCTAGTGTAAATGATCCATTATTGATTGATCCAAACTTTTTAGGGGATGAGCAGGATTTAGAAGATTTGGTACAAGGCTTTAAGTTGACGCAGCAATTAATGATGTCGCCGTCTTTATCGAGTCATTATCAGCAAGATTTGTTTACCTCACTGGTCAAAACCGATGATGACATACGTGCAATCTTACGTCAGCGTGTGGATACGGTTTATCACCCTGTCGGTAGTTGTAAGATGGGCGTAGATGAGATGTCTGTGGTTGACCCTGAATTGAAAGTCTACGGGATTCAAAACCTTCGTGTAGTCGATGCCTCCATCATGCCTTCTGTGGTGAATGGCAATACCAATGCCCCAACAGTGATGATTGCTGAAAAAGCCGTGGATATGATTCGTCAAAGTCAGCTCCAAGCGCAAGTAGCCTAGGTGTAAGCAGTTTTCCTGTGATTTGAAACAACACAGATAAATCTTAGATCAAAAACAGCAATAAAAAACCACCGCTAACGGTGGTTTTTTATTTCATTCAAAAATTAGTTTACTTTTTTGAAGATGAAGTCATTAATTTTATGGCCTGCTTCAATTCCGCGACGTTCAAATTTAGTTTGTGGACGCCAGTCTGGACGAGGGTAGCTATTGCCTTTACCTGCAAGGTTTTCAAGACGTGGACGTTCTTCAAGAACTTCGATCATCCATTCAGCATACGGTTCCCAGTCAGTTGCTGAGTGGAATGTGCCGCCGATTTCTAATTTTTCTTCAACCAATGGCATACGGTCATGAGATACAAAACGACGTTTGAAATGACGTTTCTTCTGCCATGGATCTGGGAAGTATAATTGGACAGTATTAATACTGTTGTCTGGCATTTCACGTAGCACTTGGATGGCATCGGCATCCAATACTCGTAGGTTAGTTAAACCTGCAAGACCGGCTTCATACACACATTGAGCGATACCCGGAACATGCACTTCAATGCCGACAAAGTTGCGTTCTGGATTTGCTTTTGCCATTAGTACCAAAGAGCGGCCCATACCAAAACCGATTTCTACAGTTAGTGGGCGTTCAGGGTGTTCAAAATGCTGACGCAAATCACCAACAGGGTATTCCAAAATTAGATGACCATATTGTTCCAGCGCAGTACGTTGCGAAGTATTAAGTGGCGCAGAGCGGCGCATAAACGTCACGATTTCACGGTGTTCGTTTAGGTTATCCAGATCTACTGCGTGCTGGTCTAATTGATCGTTCGACATAACTTTGGCAAATGTAAAAAATTCGAATGCGGTATTTTAAGTCCTGAGATGCACAAGTCAAATTTTTTACCGTGAATAAATCCGCTTTTTGCTCAATCTCACCGACTGAAGCCGTGCTGAGCATTTGCAATGAGCAGTCAAATGCTCAGCTCAAAAGTGATGAAATAACATTAAGCTAGGCGTTTTTATCGTCAAGATCTTCATTATCAGCACCGTCAAGCTTAAACGGCAAAATGGCCTCAAGCACGGTACAACCCGGCTGTGACTGTATTTTAAATTCACCACCGATACGATGTATTCGTGTTTGCATACTATGGAGGCCAACATGTAGGCCTTGCTCAACTTCGTCAGGGTTGAAGCCGATACCGTTATCTTCAATACGTAATATCAGTTGAGTCTCTGTTTCGCACAAACTGACTTGAACTTTGCTAGCCTGACTATGCTTTAGAATATTGGTCAGGGTTTCTTCTGCGACACGAGTCAAATTGAGACATTGAGTCGCAGAGGGTGAGTGAATCCATTCGGCAGCAAATTTCCAGCTTGAGCTCATGTCTAATTCTTCAAAGAGCTGTACAAAGCGATGGCGAATCGGCGCCGCCCATTCGATCGGGGTGTCCGGAACTTTCGTCCCTATACTCGAACCTGAATCGATGACTTGTCTTAAATCATTACGGAACAGTTTAAGCATCGACATGATTTGTGGTTTTTCAATTTTGTCATTTTGTTCTAACAGTAAAATTGAACGGACAATTGATCCGCCTAAACCATCATGTAAGTCATGAGATAAATGAATTCGTTCTTGAAGTCGTGCATTTTCAAGTGCGAGTTGATGTTGTTGACCAAGTGAAGTGGCGAGTTTCAGTTCAGCTCGTTGTACATTTTCAGTTAAGGTCTTATTAAAACGTTCAATTTGACGGGTGTGTCGAGCTAAACGCAAAGCCAGTACGCCGCCCAAAACGAGGGTGGTTAGTGGGCCAGTATATGGTGAGAGCGCATGACCTTCCATGGTCATCATAAAGTGAGCATCATGTACCGCAATCGGTAAATAAATCAGATACAGCGTTGCAAGCAAATAGGTTTCAGCCATTTTGGCTTTATAGGCTAAATAGGGGTAGCTAATACATTTGGCCACAAAGACCAAAACAAAGAAGCTAAAACAAATTTGGATGACGGTCTTTAAATAAGCCTCTGGCGCAAAACCTATACAGAGAGCGGCGATGGTGGCAAGACTTAATAATAGTTTCTGAATTTTTGGAAATGGGTGGTTTGCAAAATACCATGCACCAATACAGCCAAAAACCGTATAAAAGCAGAAAATGATATTTTGCATACGGTCGATCTGTACGGTGGTTAGAAATGCAATTGGCCCATTAAAAATAATACACAGGCTATAAAACACCCAACACATACCAGTGATGGTTAACCATAAGTAAGCTCTTTCATTACGATTGGCGAGCCATGCTAAAAAAAAGAACACAGCCACGACGAAATTAATCATCGTATTGAGTTCGACTAATTGTCGTTGTTCGAGTAACCAAATTTTAAAGGTGTCATAGACTTGCGGGTATTCCCCAATTTGAACTGAACTGAGTCCTGATTTTTGGGTCACCGAACCATACACTTGCACCCAAATGGTATTTACACCTTGCTTTAAACTTGAGCTAGGTAAGTTCAACAGTCTAGGTTGATGTTGGCTTCGCGAAAAATGTTCTGCTGAAATATAATCTTGCCAAAGTAGGGCATCGTTTATATAAACCCGTCCACTTTGGGTGATGCCTTGTATAGCGATAGCAATGGGTTGATTTAACTGATGGAGGTCACAGTTCAACTTAAATTGGATTTTGTACCAAGCGATACCATGATAATCCGGCCAACGTTTATTCCAAGTGTCTGGAAGCTTTTGCAGATTTTGCCAACCTGTACGTGGGCGCTCTTGCTCGACAGCGCTTTTAGCTGTGGCAATATGGGTAATTTCAACAGGACAATGACTGCTTGAGATCTGTGGGGTGGCATTGGCAAAACTGGGTATAGCGATACAACATAGCAGGCAAAATAGACTCGCTAAGACCAGCAGCCGATTTGCTTGAATGCAGTGTCGTGACCAAAACCAAACCATCAAAATTCCCCCAATTTTGTGTATCCACAATTTAAAAAAATATATAGAAAGTCACATCAAATCTTTGTTTTATTTTTAATAGTTATAATTTTATGAGATGAATTATACAGTTAAATCGAATGAATGGTGAATTTTTCTCTTTTTTATAGGCTTAGTATTATATGTAATGTCATTACACATCAGAGCTTCGATCTTTGAAACCCTTTGCTATATACATCCTGCATAGGGTTTCAATAGGTCACACTTTATTGAAAATTGATTTGATTCAAAGTGAATATTCAAAAATCCATTAGTCACTGACACGGTCAAGTAAAGTGCTACTTGCTTCATTTAAGCCAAAAACCTCTACTTGAATCTGTCTTGACTCAAATTTTTGCACGACATTTTTTAAAATATTGACTGAGGTAATATCCCAAATATGGGCATGACTCAGATCAATTCGCACATGACTAACCCTCTCCTGAAAATTAAAAAATTGATAAAAACTCTCAGAGCTACTAAAGAAAATTTGCCCATAGACCGTGTAACTACGAATATTGTCTTTAAGTTCAGATGTGACTTTTACCGAGCTTTCCAGTTGATTGATAATAAACAACGCAGAGAGGAGCACGCCAACCAATACGCCAAGGGCTAAATTATGTGTTGCAAGCACCACGATCACCACAGCAATCATCACGACATTAAAAGAGATCGGATGCTTTGAAAATTGCTTGACTGAATTCCATTGGAAAGTGGTGAACGATACCATGACCATAATCGCGACTAAGGCCGCCATTGGGACATAGGCCAACCAGTCTTTTAAGAACACCACTAAGCACAACAAAAATACACCTGCAACTAAAGTGGAGAGGCGAGTTCGCGCACCAGAGCTGACATTAATAATCGACTGCCCAATCATGGCGCAACCTGCCATGCCGCCCATAAAGCCACTGACAATATTGGCAATCCCTTGACCACGACATTCCTGATGACGATCTCCTTCGGTTCCAGTGACTTCATTGATCACTGTCGTGGTCATCATGGTTTCTAATAGGCCAACTGTTGCTAGGGTGATGGAATAAGGGAAAATAATCGTGAAGGTTTCAAGATTGAAAGGAATTTCAGGAATCAAGAAAATAGGTAGAGTCTCTGGAAACTTACCCAAATCACTCACAGTACGCAGGTCTGCACCTAAAAATAATGCCAAGCCACTGAGGACAATAATGCAAATCAGCGGTGATGGAATAGCTTTGCCAATTTTTGGTAGATATGGAAACAGATAAATAATCGCAAGCCCTAAAAGCATAAACACATAGCCCAAACTATCCATCTTTGACATTTCAGGTAGCTGTGCGACAAAAATTAAAATCGCGAGAGCATTTAAAAAACCATACACCACTGACTGCGAGACGAAGCGCATAAGTTTTGCGACTTTAAAATAGCCAGCAATGATCTGAATCACACCAGTTAAAACCGTGGCAGCCAAAAGGTATTGCAAACCATGATCTTTGACCAAAGTGATCATAAGTAAGGCCATCGCACCCGTAGCAGCTGAAATCATTGCTGTACGACCACCAAAAAAGGCAATGGTGACAGCGATACAAAACGAAGCGTACAAACCAACCTGAGGGTCAACTCCAGCAATAGCTGAAAAAGCGATCGATTCTGGAATCAGCGCCAGTCCAACCACCAAGCCAGCGAGCACATCGGTCCGAATATTGGAAAACCATTGTTCTTTTTTAAGTTGTAACACGGTAACTTTTCATCAAATCTTAAACGCGGCTATGTTAAAACAACTGAGTATAAAAATGCATAACAGATTGACTTGAAATCTTCTTGATTATGGACAATAGTCAATGAGTATATGTGTTTCAGCATTTACGCTTTTTTGCAATTTACAGGTTTGATCACTTGAAAGTTTGACAGAAGAGATTTAAAACATTGAATAGTACATAACAAGGATCAGATATGAAGCTTTATTATTCTCCAGGTGCATGTTCATTAGCATCACATATAATTTTAAATGAAATTAATGTCGATTTTGATTTGGTCCGTGTTGACCTAAAAAACCATAAAACAGAAAAAGGGGTGGATTATTACGAGATCAACCCAAAAGGTTATGTGCCTGCATTAGAAATTAACCCAGGTTTGATCCTGACCGAGAACGTGGCAATTTTACCGTTTCTTGCACAGCATGATCCAAAACAAGACTTAATTCCGCCATCAGGTTTAGGTCGTGCCAAAGTTTTAGAATGGCTTGGCTATTTGAACTCAGAATTACATGATGCTTATGCCGTATTCTTTGGTGCTCCACTAGATGCAGACGCTAAAGAAAAAGCCTATGCAGAAATTGATCGTTTATTGACATATATCGATAAAGCGATTGGTGAATCGGATAACGATTATTTAGTCGATGATAACTTCGGCCCAGCGGATGCCTATCTCTTTGTACTGACAAATTGGTCAAATGGCATCGGACATGATTTAACGCCATATAAAAATATCATTGCATTACGAAACAAAGTTGCAGAGCGCCAATCAGTTCAAATTGCGATGCGTGATGAAGGATTGATTCCTTAAGTTGTGTATTCAAATTGAATTAAAAAAACCGCCGAAATTGGCGGTTTTTTATTGCTCAGGTTTAGCTTAATACTCGAACTGTGTATAGAAATCATCAAAGTTAATATTTTTAAGCGTCAGTTGCTGTGGTGCTTTGAAGGTTGACCATTTGGTCTGAGTTTTGGCATCTTCAAACATATTGCCGCCTACAATTTCCTTACGTTTTAAGGTCGAAAAATTATAGCTTTTCGATGTTTCTTCACCAGAAGCTCGGTGAAAGCTATTGTAGTCAAAACCAATCAGGTCAAAGCGTTGATTTTGCCAACGGAAGGTATAACTATGTCGGGGCCATTCCCAGCCACCACAAGCCATAAAATAACTAAAATGAACGAGTAAATTGCCTTTACTGATTTGGATGTCTTCTGCTTCAGCAAGTGGATCAAGTAAGCATGAATTGGGCTGCTGAGCGACTGGGATACTGTTATTTTCAACGATACGTTGATATCCCTTTGCGGTTTTAAAAAATACGATGAGTTGTCGTGGATGGTTATGAACGACTTTGCCATCGTCATCATAGGTCACCACATCGACTTTTTGTTTTTCCACGATCATCGCAATATCTGGCATTTGATCTTTGTTTAGGTCGCCAGTCGTAGCCATCAAAATCTCCCAACCTTGAGGCGCAAGTGATTTGGCTGTGCTAGGCACTTGGGCAGACAGCCAACTAGATGCGGCACAAAGACTCAAAGTACACAATATATGGGATTTTTTCATTGTTATCAGGTTTTCAAAATCAAAAAGAGGACTCAATAGAGTCCTCTTTTATACCGTGAATGAGTTCTTATTTAAAGAAGTATCCGGTTTCAGGTGAACTGGCATTTGCCATGCGTTTACGCGGCATACGTCCTGCTAGGAATGCTTCACGACCGGCTTCGACTGCTTTTTTCATCGCTGAAGCCATTAGAACAGGGTTTTGAGCTGCTGCAATTGCCGTATTCATTAATACGCCATCACAGCCCAATTCCATCGCTATCGCTGCATCACTTGCGGTACCTACACCGGCATCGACCAAGACAGGCACTTTGGCGTTGTCTTTAATGATCGAAATAGTATGTGGGTTGAGAATGCCTAAACCTGAGCCAATAAGGCTACCTAAAGGCATAATGGCTACACAGCCCATGCTTTCGAGTTCTTGTGCCACTATTGGGTCATCTGAGGTATAAACCATGATTTCAAAGCCATCGTCAATCAACGTACGTGCAGCTTTTAAAGTCTCGGTAATATTTGGATATAGGGTTTTCTCATCCCCTAAAACCTCAAGTTTAACCAAATTGTGACCATCTAAGAGTTCTCGTGCCAACATGCAAGTACGGACCGCACTGTTCGCATCGAAACAACCTGCTGTATTTGGCAAAATCGTATATTTCTCAGGTGGAACCACTGAAAGCAAGTTCGGCTGGTCTGGATGCTGACCAATATTCACACGGCGAATGGCAACGGTCACAATTTCAGCACCACTGGCTTGAATGGCCTGGTCAGTTTCCGTTAAGTCCTTGTACTTACCTGTACCAACTAAAAGTCGTGAATTAAATGTACGTGAACCAATGATTAGGGGTGTATCTTCCATGGGAGCTCCATTTTAGCCGCCACCTACGGCATGAATAATTTCAATATGATCTTGCTCTGCAATTGGGGTTTGTTCCAATTTACTTTTCGAGATGATCATTTCATTTTTTTCAACAGCAAAGCGTTTGCCTTCCAGTTGTAATTGTTGAACCAATTGCAAGAGGTTGACACATTCGGTTTGTGTAGCTTCGCCATTTAAATAGATTTGCATTTGTGGATTCCGTTCTTGCTGCCTTGCCTATTGAGTAAGGCCAATATCTGCTGTTGATTATTTTGCGTATTTAAACGCATTCCATGCCAATATGAGCCATCCAGCAATCATCAGCGCTCCACCAATCGGGGTAATTGCACCGAGACCGCGTGGTAAGCCTAGAGCCATCACATATAAAGAACCACAGAAGAAGAAAATACCAATTTGTATAAGCAGGAAACTGGCTTTTATTGGAAGTTGGGGAATGACTTTGGATAAGATCGCGAGGGCAAGTAAGCCCAGTGCATGATAAAAGAAATAGTCCGTTGCAGTTTGCCACCAAGCCAATTGGGCTTCAGTCGCGCGCGCTTTTAATCCGTGTGCACCAAAGGCACCAAGCATCACAGCAAAAGCTAAGTTAAGTGCGGAAATGGCAATCCACATGTGCATTCACCTTAACAAAATTTGCGCATAACCATAGCATATTTAGTACCTTGGGTTAAAGCAAAAATGCCCAAAGTTTTTGTGTTGCAGTTTGTCATTCGACAATATTCAGGCATAAAAAAAAGAGCATCGAAATGCTCTTTTTTAGTATGACTGGGAAAAGCCTTCAACTTAGTTTGAAGACATTGCGACTTTAATTTTTTCCATCGCATTTTTTTCCAACTGACGAATACGTTCAGCAGATACATTATATTCCGCCGCCAATTCATGTAGCGTCGACTTTTCGTCATCTAACCAACGACGTTGTAAGATGTTACGTGAACGATCATCCAGCTGATCCATGGCTTCATGTAAAGCTGAAGTACTTTGTTCTTCGTAGTCTTCATCTTCCGCTAAACGCGCAGGGTCGTAACGGTTATCTTCGAGATAAAGGGCAGGAGCGACATGGGTCGAACCTTCATCGTCATCATCACCTTGAGCTTCAAACGCAGCATCATAAGCGGTTAAACGGCCTTCCATTTCCAAGACTTGTTCGGGTGTCACATTTAAGTCATTGGCAATTGACTGTGCTTCAGCCAAAGTTAATTTTTTAGACGACTTTTTTAAGCTACGTAAATTAAAGAATAATTTACGCTGTGCTTTAGTGGTCGCAATTTTGACAATACGCCAGTTACGAATCACATATTCATGAATTTCTGCTTTAATCCAATGCACAGCAAAAGATACGAGACGTACGCCCATATTTGGGTCAAAACGTTTTACCGCTTTCATTAAGCCCAAGTTACCTTCTTGAATCAGGTCACCTTGTGGCAAGCCGTAGCCTGCATAGCTACGTGCGATATGCACAACAAAACGAAGATGCGACATCACCAGCATTTTAGCTGCGTCTAAATCTTGGTCGTAATAATAACGCTCGGCCAGCTCTTTTTCTTGTTCGGCCGATAAAATTGGAATCTGATTAACAGTACTAATATAAGCACCAAGATTCACCCCAGGTGCCGATAATGACAGGGGCATCAATTGATTGCTGCTGTCACTCATGTTTTCTCCTTGAGAACTAAAAATGGGTAAGCCCAATAACTAAGATTCATCTTAATCCAATATTTCCGTAAATTATGGAAAATTGGGTATAGAAATGTAAACTTTTATTCAATTATGAAGCAATTTAGTTTAACTGAATCTTTTTAAGATTCAATTAAGTAATGAAACTCAGAATCTGAAATTTTGCGCATTTCACAGTTTAACTGATGTATTTGACAGTATCGTGATACATCTTGTTGGCTGTGCGGATCCGATGACATTAACAATAAAGATTGGTCTGGACTTTTCTTTAAAGCTTTTTTGAGCATCAATAGTGGCATCGGGCAGGGTTTACCCATTGCATCTACAGTTAAAAGCGAATTTTGGCTGTCACTCACGAAGCAGATCCAACATGTTTACATTTCAATGGAAATATTAGCAAATACAGTGCCAAATCCCAACCTAAAATAGGTAAAAATCCTCTGTAATTTATAACTCAAACGATGTGAAAAAATAAGAATATTCAAAAGGAAAATAGATCAAAAAAATCTATTAATTGCGGTAAACCCGTGTTAAGCTCGTTGCGTTGTTAAGATTTTTGTTGGCTGTGAAGCCTCTTAACTCTTGATATATTTGGATGTAACCGGGATTTTGTTGATAGTTTTACAGAATGATTACAAGCTTAGAAATAAAAATATTTTTTTTAACCTTGTTTGGTCTGCTGTTTGCAACACCGGGTGGTCCTTCTTTTTTAAATACGATAAGGATTAACTTATGACAGCTCGTGAACAAGGCGTTGTTAAATGGTTCAACGACACTAAAGGCTTTGGCTTTATTCAACGTAACGGCGGCGACGACGTATTCGTTCATTTCCGCGCAATTATGGGCGAAGGCCACCGTTCACTTCGTGACGGCCAACGCGTAGAATTCAGCGTTGTTAAAGGTCAAAAAGGCTTCCAAGCTGAAGAAGTACAACCTTTAGACTAATCGTCTGAATGTACTCAAAAACGCTCCAATGTAAATTGGGGCGTTTTTTGTTTATAATGCTTCAGCAATTTTGTGATTATTCATTTAGGGCACATCTATATGTCATCAGGTTTTGAAACCTTAAATTTACATCCGAACCTTAAAAAAGCCATTGATGCTTTGGGTTTTAAGGATATGACGCCTATTCAGCAAAAGGTTTTAAAATTTACATTGGCTGGACATGACGCTATTGGTCGTGCTCAAACTGGTACTGGGAAGACTGCGGCTTTCCTGGTCAGTGTGATCAATGACTTGTTGAATAATCCAATTAAGGAACAGCGTTATCGTGGTGAACCGCGTGCATTGATTCTTGCACCAACGCGCGAACTTGCTTTGCAAATTGAAAGTGATGCAAAAGAATTAGTGAAATACACTGATCTTAATGTCATGACTTTGCTCGGTGGGGTAGATTTTGATAAGCAAAAAAATCTATTAAATCGTAATTTTGTCGACATTATGGTGGCGACACCGGGTCGCTTAATTGACTTTGTTGAACAAAAAGAAGTTTGGCTCGATCAAATAGAATTTTTAGTGATTGATGAAGCTGACCGTTTATTAGATATGGGCTTTATTCCATCTGTAAAACGTATCGTGCGCTTTTCACCACGTAAAGAACAACGACAAACTTTGATGTTCTCTGCAACATTTAGTTATGACGTTTTAAATTTGGCACAGCAATGGTTGTTTGAACCAGTAACTGTTGAAATTGAACCTGAGAAAAAAACTAATGCAGATGTAGAGCAACGTGTCTACATGGTGGCGAAGTCTGATAAATATAAATTGCTGGAAGACATCTTACGTGATGAACCAATTGAAAAAGTTATGATCTTTGCCAATCGTCGTGATCAAGTGCGTAAACTTTATGATCATCTCAAAAAAGACGGTTATAAAGTGGTGATGTTGTCAGGTGAAATCGCTCAAGATAAGCGTTTGAAAATGCTTGATCAGTTTAAAAATGGTCAACATAACATCATGATTGCAACAGACGTTGCGGGTCGTGGTATCCATGTGGATGGCGTGTCTCATGTCGTGAACTTCACACTTCCTGAACAGTCTGATGATTATGTACACCGTATCGGTCGTACAGGTCGTGCAGGAACACGTGGTGTCAGTATTAGTTTCTTGTCTGAAGATGATGCTTTTTCACTACCTGAAATTGAAAAAGCCATTGGTCAAAAATTACCTTTAACCCGTTTAGACGGTTATTGCTAATTTTTGCTTCAAAAAAAGCCTGCAGATTTGCAGGCTTTTTTATTTCATGTCGACTATTTCATAACGACAATTTCATTTTGAGTTAATGACAAAACGACATCACAGACTAACGTTTTAGTTGGCACGGCAACTAAAGGTCAGTACAGTTTGGTAATCATCATCTTTGCTGATACTGCCGCTATTTCCTGTAATGGTGCCAAGTACGCCAGCCGCAGCCTGAATCATTTGACCTGTCTTTTCATCGACCACGCCTTTTAAAACACCGTTGTATTCTTGCTTTTCATCCACGACGACAGGGGTCGCATTTTTACCACAGGTACTATTTGCTGCTGCAATTGCATTATTTTTTGCCGCTAAACTGGTTTTACCTACGGCAGTCACTTCATATTGATTATTCGGTTTTTGAATCGCTAAAGATTTTGTTGGCGTAGATGTACATGCAGCTAAAAGCACAGTTGCGCTTAGCGTGCTAACAATGGCAACAGTTTTGTTGAATTTTTTCATGCGGTGCCCCGAGTTAGAAACAATTTGATTTATTTGAACATAAAATTTCTTATAGAACAGGGAACTGCTGTACAAGTTATGCGGTTTTTTTATAGTAAATCTGTGAATAAAGCTGACTTAACAAATAAGCACCGAGTCTGATGTAAACATTCTAGAGTAAGTTATTGAGAATATGCTAATCTTGAGCAAACGTTTTAAAGTACAGTGTATAGATGTCAATTCTAAAATCAGCAGTTGATACAGTTCATCAAAATATTCATCAGCGTCAGTCGATTGGTCATTTAATTGAACCTGCGCCGAATGCTGAGCAATTGGAAAATGCGTTTCAAGCCGCTTTAACGGCGCCAGATCATCATCGTCTTAAGCCTACGCGTTTCGTGATTATTCCTGAAACTGAACGTGAAGCATTTGGTGAGTTGCTTTCACATGCTTTAGCCGATACTGGACAAACAGAAGAAGCGCAGTTGGAACGTGTGAAACACCATCCATTTCGTGCGCCACTATTGGTTTTGGCTTTAACTCAATTACAAGATCATCCCAAAGTTCCGCATTTCGAACAAATTTTAAGTTCAGGCGCAGCAGTACAAAACTTTTTGCTCTCTCTACAAGCACAGGGCTTTTCAACCATGTGGCGTAGTGGGGCGGTGGTTGAATCTAAATTGTTTAAACAAGCCTTAGGCTTAACGGAAAATGATTTGATTTCAGGCATTATTTATATCGGTACAGCAGTGAAAGCCATTCCACCGCGTGCTGAAATACAGTCTGCTGACTTTGTAAGCCATTGGCATAAAGCAAACCAATAAAAGTGAAAAATAGGTCGATTGATCAAGATCGATCAGTAAAGAAATTAGGATAAAAGAACAATGTCAGAACTTGATTTTGCAAGTCTTGTTAGCCCTGTGTCAGTAGACCAAAAAACTGCACTACGTGTTACGGTTTTGGGTGGTGGGAGTTTTGGTACTGCGATGGCCAATACTGCAGTACGTAATGGCTGTGACACCATGATATGGATTCGTGATGAGGCGGTGGCTGCGGATATCAATGCAACACATATCAATAAACGTTACTTGCCAGATTTTCAATTAGAAGCAGGTTTGCTCGCTGTTTCAGATTTAGAACAAGCAGTATGTAATCGTGACATTATTTTAGTGGCTATTCCGAGCCATTCTTTCCGTAGTGTTTTACAGCAGATCAAACCTTTTATCACCTCACAAGCAGTGGTGTCTTTAACCAAAGGTATTGAAGCCAATACCTTTAGTTTTATGAGCGATATTATTCGTGAAGAACTTCCTGAAGTCCCTTATGGTGTACTTTCAGGGCCAAACTTGGCGAAGGAAATTGTTGCGGGACAGCCTGCGGGAACAGTGATCGCAAGCCAATCTGAGCTGGTTCGTTATGCAGTTCAACAAGCGCTACACAGTGCTTTATTCCGTGTATTTGCAAGTGACGATGTGCATGGCGTGGAATTGGGCGGTGCTCTGAAAAATATCTATGCAGTCGCGATGGGTCTGGCTGCGGCTTATGGTGTCGGTGAAAATACTAAGAGCATGATTTTGACACGTGCTTTGGCCGAAATGAGCCGCTTTGCTGTGAAATTAGGGGCAAACCCATTAACATTCCTAGGTTTATCTGGTGTCGGTGATTTATTTGCAACTTGTAGTAGTCCGCTCAGCCGTAATTACCAAGTCGGCTTTGCACTCGGTAGTGGTAAAAGCTTAGAGCAAGCGACCAAAGAACTGGGACAAACTGCGGAAGGGATTAATACGATTGTGCAAGTACGCGCACGCTCTGACGAGCTCGGTGTGTATATGCCAATTACCAGTGCCTTGTACGAAGTGATTTTTGAAGGTGCGCCGGCACTGAACATTGCATTGTCATTGATGAAAAATGGCCATCGTAGTGATGTTGAATTTGTCTTGCCACATCAGCAAGTTTAAGTTTGCTGATTAATATGCAATACACATAGCTTTGTCATACTGGCTGTATATAATGTGCGGAATAGAATAGGGAATTTTATGCAACTGACATTGGTTAGGCATGGCGAAGCTGCTCCGCCAGTAATGGGGAATGATGAAAAGCGTCCTTTAACAGCGCGCGGACAAACTCAAGCGGCAGAAACTGCAGCATATTTGAAAGATATAATTCAACCAGACGTTTTTGTGGTGAGTCCGCTACTGCGTGCGCAGCAAACACTTTCATCTTTGCAAAAACATTTTCCACATGTGCCTGTGGTTATTTGTAATGCCATCAAACCGGAAGATGATGCCAAAGTTGCAGTGGAATGGTTGTCACATTTACCGTATGAGTCTATTGTGGTGGTGTGCCATATGAACGTTGTGGCACATATGGCCAGTGTTTTGGTCTCAGAATATTTTAATCCCTATGCTTTGGCAGAAGCGCGCATTTATGAACAAGCGGTCATTGCTCCAGGATTGTCGACACAAATTAAAATGTTTATACCATCAACATAAAAACCAATTAAAACGGCAGAAAAATTAATGTTGTATTTATGGATGCCCGAAGCCAATGGGGTTTGGCAATGGTCAGAAGGGGATTTCTGGAAGCAGTCATCGACACTTGAACAGTTGATTCAGGAAATTCAGCCACATGCGGGAAAGGAAGCGGTTGTTTTCTTTCCGAGTCGTGATGTACAAATCATTCAGCAAAATTTTCCAAAAAACCAATATAAAAAACTTGGCCCAGACGGCGTAAAATATTTACTTGAGGAATATGTCATTTTGCCTTTGGATGCAATGAAAGTATTGCATCATTTTCAAAGTCCAGATGAATTAACGGTCATGGGGATTGCACATAGTGCAGTCGAAACGATGCAGCATGCTTTGACGCTAATTCCTGTAAAAGTTATTTCATTATTACCAGACTTTTTGGTCTTACCAAGTCCAGAATCAGGGCAACATGTTTTGGCAAATGTCAGCGGTCATTTATTGGTCCGAAATAATGAATATGTCGGTCAGTCTGTTGATGATTTGGCATTGTATTTAGATTATCAAATTGGTCAGCCGAACTATAAGATTTCAAATCTAAGTTCAGATCAGACGCATAGTCTTGAAGCTGCTGTAACGCATGATTACATTGAATCTTTTCATTATGAATTACCCAATATAAAAAAACCGAAACAACACCCACTCAATGTTTTGCCGAAAGCCAAAGCCAATACGGGTGTGAGTGGCTATTGGAAAGCATGTGCAGCTGTTTTGGTTGCGGCTCTAATTACTCAGTTTAGTTATGATGCAGTTCGCTGGTATCAATACAAAAAAGTGGCCAATATCACTGCGGCACAAGCGATTGATCAGTTTAAATATTGGTTTGGTCAAAGCTATCCTGTCACTGAACAAACGCTGAAAAGCCAGTTCGAATCACAATTGCGTCAGAGTCAAACGGGCAATGCACAGGCTTTGTCTTTACTGAGCCGTGTTGGTCCTGTTCTAATGCAAAACCAAATTTCTGCAAATCGTGTGAGCTATGAAGCCTCGATGTTAAATATGGAGCTAAAAGCCAATTCGGCAGAAGTACTACAAACCCTAACCAATCAATTAAAACAACAAGGTTTTAAAGTTGAATTAGGGAATATTCAACCAGGTGCCAACGGCGCGATTGGATTGGTGAAAATACAATAATGACAAAAATGGAAAACCTACAGCAACGTATAGATGGGCAAATTGAGCGCATCACTGATTATTTAGACCAACTGTCAACACGTGAACGAGTCATGGTGATCTTTACCACGATTTTTGTTGTAGTGGCAGCGATTGGTTCGGCACTGTTTTATATGAACAAAGCTGCAAATTTTCAACAAAAGCGCGTGAATGAACTTAAGGATACTGTTGTTTGGATGCAAAGTAATGCCGTCACGATGAAACCAGCAGGTGATACACAACTGAGCGCGTTGGAAAAAGTTCAGCGGGTATCGCAACAACAGGGTTTATCCGTGGCATCTCAACAAGTCGGTGAGCAAATACAGATTGCAGTGATGCATGAAAATTATGCAATTCTGGCCAATTTTTTGACTCAATTGGTTCAAATGGGCTTAAGTATTGAAAAGATGGAGTTAAGTTCTGAAGCGGGACAGGTCAAATTAACAGCGAGTGTACAATAATCGGTAAAAATAAAGATCTGCTAAGCATGGTGTTTTATCTGTGCTGTGCCTATAATATGCCGACTTAAAAAGCAGTAGACTTTTATAGATATGTTGTATTCTCTAGCCCGCCCTTTGTTGTTTACTTTAGCACCAGAGCGTGCACATGAGCTGACATTATCGCTGTTGAAATCTTCTCACAAGATGGGAATGATGCGTCAAAACGTGGCGTCTAAACCAGTAACATGTATGGGAATCGAATTTCCGAATCCTGTTGGTTTAGCAGCCGGTCTTGATAAAAACGGTGCTTATATCGATGCGCTGGCGAGCCAGGGCTTCGGCTTTATTGAAATTGGTACAATTACACCACTTCCACAATCAGGGAACCCTGAACCTCGTTTATTTCGTTTACCGAAAGCAAAAGCCATTATTAACCGTATGGGCTTTAATAATGATGGCGTGGATCAGCTGATCGAAAATGTCAAAGCTGCAAAATTTAAGGGTGTACTTGGGATCAATATCGGTAAAAATGCAGTCACACCTGTTGAAAAAGCAGTTGACGATTATCTGATTTGTCTAGAAAAAGTTTATAACTACGCTTCTTATATTACCGTTAATATTTCATCTCCTAACACAAAAAATCTTCGCAGCTTACAAAGCGGTGATGCTTTGACTGAACTGTTAGAGACACTCAAGAAACGTCAACTCGAGTTGGCGGATGAAAATCAACATTATGTACCCTTAGTACTTAAAGTTGCACCAGATCTAGAACCTGAAGACATTAATTTTATTGCACAACAATTGTTAAAATTTAAAATTGATGGTCTGATTGTCACCAATACGACTTTGTCACGTGAAGGTGTTGAAGGCCTTCCATTTGGTGATGAAGCTGGTGGTCTATCCGGTGCACCAGTCTTTGAAAAAAGTACGGCATGTTTGGCGGCTTTTGCTAAAGTATTAAACGGTCAAATTCCATTGATCGGTGTAGGTGGTATTTTGTCGGGCGCGGATGCTGTTGCGAAACAAAAAGCAGGAGCAAGCCTTGTACAAGTGTATAGTGGCCTCATATATACAGGTCCGACACTTGTAAAAGACTGCGTAGACGCATTGTAAATATCATGAATACCATTGATATCTTTATACTGATTATTTTGCTCATTGGAGGGCTTAACGGTTTGCGTCAAGGATTTGTAAAAGCCTTTGCGAACTTCATTGGATGGATTCTTGCACTTGTCATTGCGGCAAAGTATGCAACCGTCCTTGCACCTTCGATGACATCTTTAAGTACAGATCCAGTGGTACAGAAGATTGCCGCGTTCGCATTTATTGTATTGTTGATTGTAGTCATGACTTGGGTCGCGACATGGTTATTGAACAGTATTTTGAAAACATTAAAGCTCGGTCCGTTAAATCGACTGGCAGGTGGTGTTTTTGGAAGCTTAAAAGGATTGTTGGTGGTGCTGATCACTATGCAGGGGCTAGGTCCTTGGGTAGAAAGTTCACCACATTGGAAACAATCTAAAATGGTTCAGTCATTATTGCCATATGCGCCTTGGGCAACCGAATTGTCCAAAGATGCTGCAAATCAAGCACTTCATCATATTCAGTCTGAAGATGCTCAGAAATCTTCAGACCTCCCATCTGAGTCGCAGAACAAGCACGGACGTTCTGGATCGGGTGAGTCAACAAATAATCCTTTTTATTAACCCTAGCTTGTCTGCGAGGTTGCTATGTGTGGAGTAGTTGGTATAGCTGGTAAATCACCTGTTAACCAAATGTTGTTTGATGCGTTAACGATGTTACAACATCGTGGACAGGATGCAGCCGGGATCGTAACTTGTCAGGATGGTCGTTTATTCCTGCGTAAAGATACGGGTATGGTACGTGATGTGTTCCACACACGTCATATGCGTGCATTACAGGGTAATTATGGTATTGGCCATGTTCGTTACCCAACTGCGGGTTCTTCTAGCAGTGCTGAAGCTCAGCCATTCTATGTAAACTCACCTTATGGCATTACGCTTGCACATAACGGTAACTTAACCAATGCTGCTGAAATTCATGATGACTTGTTCAAGACTGACTTACGTCATATGAACACCGATTCAGACTCAGAAGTATTATTAAACGTATTTGCTCACGAATTGCAAAAACGCGCAAAACTTACACCAAGCGCTGAAGATGTATTCCACGTGGTTTCACGTGTGCATGAACGTTGCAAAGGTGGTTATGCGGTTGTTGCTATGATCACCGGTCAGGGCCTTGTTGGTTTCCGTGATCCAAATGGTATTCGCCCATTGATCTACGGTTCGCGTGAGACTGAAAATGGTATGGAATATATCATTGCGTCTGAATCTGTCGCAATTACAGCGCTCGGCTTTAAGGTTGAGCGTGATATTGCACCGGGTGAAGCAATTTATATTACTGCTGATGGCGTGATGTCGACCAAGCAGTGTGCAGTAGCCCCTGAATATCGTCCTTGTATCTTTGAATACGTATATTTTGCGCGTCCAGACGCAACCATTGACGGTATTTCAGTTTACAAAGCACGTTTGAAAATGGGCGAAAAACTTGCTCAGAAAATTCTACGTGAATGGGGTGATGAGCACGATATCGATGTCGTGATCCCAATTCCTGATACTTCACGTACTTCTGCGCTCGAGCTTGCAAATACCTTAGGTGTGAAATTCCGTGAAGGCTTCATGAAGAACCGTTATATCGGTCGTACCTTCATTATGCCGGGTCAGCAACTTCGTAAGAAATCTGTGCGTCAAAAGCTAAACCCTGTAGAGCTAGAGTTCCAAGGCAAAAACGTACTATTGGTCGATGACTCGATTGTACGTGGTACGACTTGTAACGAAATCATTCAAATGGCGCGTGACGCGGGTGCGAAAAAAGTATTCTTTGCGTCTGCTGCACCGATGGTGAAATATCCAAACGTGTACGGTATCGATATGCCAGCCAAATCTGAACTGATTGCGTCAGAACGTAGCGTTGAAGAAATCCGTGAAATTATTGGTGCTGATCGCTTGATTTTCCAAGACTTGGAAGATCTGAAATCTGCAGTACGCACCAAGAAAGTCCCTGAGTTACAAGACTTTGATTGCTCGGTATTTGATGGTAAATATGTGGCAGGCGGTATTGATGCTGAATATTTGGCAGCATTAGAGCGTAAGCGTAATGACTCTGCAAAAAATGAAAAGCCAGCTTATATCGATGTTAACATTGATGCAGCTTCTGTGGATTTAACAGGTGTTCGCGAAGAATAATCTGCTGAAAACACACTGAAAAAGCGGGAATTTCCCGCTTTTTTCATTTATGATGAGCAAACAAAAGACAATGTAGCTTAAGGGTATTACATTGAGACGTGTGGGTTATGATTTTATAAAAAACAAAAATATGTTTTGGCCTGTCACCATGTGTATGGCGGCAGTGTTTTTGACCGTCGCAATTATTAATGTAATTGTCGGTTTAATTGTGGATTATTATGATTCCACTCAGTCTATCTATTGGCATGTCCTTAGCCCATTTTTAGTGGCTACTGTACTGCTGATTATGTTGGTTTCAGTTCTCTATGATTTTTACACCTTTCGCTTAGGCGGCTATTCACTTGCAAAACAGTTAGGTGCGCGACGTCTGAGTCTCATTGAAAGTATTCCTGAAGAAAGTGTTGCACTGCGTATGACTGAGCAGCTGGCAGATACCTTTCTAATCGATACTCCCGCACTTTATGTCTTACCTGATGAAGTGGGTGTGAATGCGCTCACCGCTGGTTTTAGCCCTCGAGATACATCGATCATTTTAACCTGGGGTGCCTTACAAACCCTAGATGAGATGGAAATGTATGGTTTGCTGAGCCATGAATTTAATAAGATCTTGTCGGGGGAAGCTGCTGAAAATACCCGTTTGAAAATCTTATATAGCGGTTTGACGACCTTTAGTCAGTGGGGCAGTAAAATTGCAAAACGTGGTTTCTATAAAAATGGACAAGCACGGGACAATAAGTTTGAAACCCTCTTTGTAGCGATTGGCGCGGTCATTTGGTTGATCGGAAGCTTGGGTGTTTTGATTTCCCGCTTTATTAAATATATCTCTTTGGGTTCTCGAACCTATCGTAATGACCAGAAAACTAAACGTCTGATTCAAAATGATGCCAATATTCAAACCTTATTAAGGATTTATGTGCATCATTCAGGTTCGCAAATTCATAGTGAATATGCGGAATCGATTTCTCATATGTGTTTTGCAAACTCACTCAGTCCGCAAAACTGGATGAATATTCACCCAAGTATTGAACAGCGTATTTTTGAATTAAATCCGGCGCTCATTCATGACCTGCAACTGGAAAATTTAAAAAAACTGCGAAACCAGCCGCTATTTTATTTATTCCGTTCACTAGAAGAAGCTAGTCCAGATGTTGCAACACCATGGAACTCGCCACAACCATTACCTTTACTGCGCTTGTCACCGATTAGTTTTGCGATACGAGATGCAATTAAACCGTTGAACCCCGAGATTCGTGAAAATTGGCAAAGACCTGAATTAATCCAACGTGCCTTGCAAACAGCAACAGGTTCGCGTGAGGTGATGGTTGCTATTTTAATGATTCGTCAGTATCGAGAGTTTATTCCGACTGAAGCTGAAGTGAGTCGTGCGATTGTGGATGCCTTATTGAATCTTGATGGTCGTGTGCATATCTCCATTTTTCATGAGGCATGTAAAAATATTGGCACTATGCCTGCGACGATTTCACGGCAGTTCTTAACCAAGCTGGCCAAAATTATTCAAGAAGATGGTGAAATTGGTTTGCTCGATGCCTTACTACTTGAAACAGTGAAATATGAGTTAAATCTGTTGCCTGCACATACACCTACATCTTTAGAAGATGTAAAACCGAGTATTGTGCGTTTGATTGATGCCTTGTTGCATGTGCAACAAATTAACAGTGATAACCAACTCGAAGTGCGTGAAAAAATCCTCAATCGAATCTTAACGAAAGAAGAACTAGAGTTTTATCGCGATATTTCTGATGAGCCAATAGACTTGGCTGAAATCCTAAATGATATTTCTGGATTATTGCTGCGTGAGCGGTTAAGCATCCTTGGTGTTGCAGAAATATGTTTATGGAATGATCGAATTATCACGCAAGATGAGTTAGATGTTTTGCAGCTACTATATTGGCGTATAGGCTTTGAATCAGCTGAGATAGTTGAACTAATGCAAAAGAAAAATAGTTTGATGATTGTATAATTGTTTATAGCGGCTTGATTTATGAATAAATTGTTTAATTTTAAGTCAAAAGTAGTCTGAGCAAGTCTACAGAATCTTTAAAGAAATAGAGTGGTCTAATTGCTTTATAAAAGTTCAGCAAAAACCAATGAATCCCGTTAGAATAACAAGCCTTGAATAGGTGAAAATGAAAGCATGATTGGGCATCAGCGAAGCATAATGGCGGCAATGGGAATTGATATATGGATTCCTCAGGCGGCTCCGTGTCAGCAATTTAGCTCAAATATTTGGCGAGATCAGGCGGCTCCTGAAATAGTCTCTGAAATTCTACTCAAAAATGAGCCTCAGCCAACGCCTGTTTCATCACAGACTGAGCTTAAAAAGAACGTTGATATTGTTGTAAATCAATCTGTAGAAGCACCTAAAGATGAACTAAAGGTTGTTGAGCCTGTTGAAGTTCGTCCAATTGTTCAAATCCCTTCGTTTAACTTAGAAGCCATCTGTTTAATGCACTGTGTCATTGTCATTGATGCCACAGAATTAACGGCAGAGCAGCAAGTTTTGTGGAGCAATATTCAGCGCGCAGTCAGTGCCGATTTTTTTGCCTTACAGTGGCCTTTTGGTTGGGTGAATTTGCAAGATGGTCGTGGTGCAGCATCTTATGTACAGGGTTTTATCGATGCGATGAGCTTGGATAAAAATGTCATTTGCTTAGGCGATATTCCGCATTTAGAGCATGCGAAGGTGTATCCATTGGCATCTTTACAGCAAATGATTGAACAGCCTTTATTGAAAAAACGCCTATGGCAATTTATGCAAAATAAGGCAGGACAAAATACTTAAATTACGTAAATGGAAAATTTATGCAAAAAAAAGTAGTGGTTTTTAGTCAAATAGATCAAGAAATAATTCAACGTTTAGAACAGCAATTTAAAGTTTTCCAAATTAGACCTAAATTGGGCGATGTGAATCAGCAAATTCTTGAGCATTCAAAAGATGCTGATGCCATGATCGGTGCGGGACGTTTGTTGAATGCTTCGAATTTAGCGCATACGTCACAATTAAAAGTCATCTCAAGTGTAAGTGTCGGTTATGACAACTATGATTTAGCATTTTTAAATCAAAAAAATATTTGGTTGAGCCATACTCCGCATGTATTGACGGAAACTACAGCAGATTTAGCATTTACTTTGTTGATGAGTGCAGCACGTAAAGTGCCTGTATTGGATCAATGGACCAAACAAGGGCAGTGGAAGCGTACAGTGGGTCCTGAGCAATTTGGTATGGATGTCTTTGCTAAAACTATTGGTATTATTGGCTTAGGACATATTGGCGCAGCGATTGGGCGTCGTGCTCGCTACGGCTTTAATATGAATGTACTCTATCATAATCGCCGAGAAAAAATTGAATTGGCTGAATCGTTATCAGCGCAATATTGTGATTTGGATGATTTGTTGCAACGTGCTGACTTTGTGGTCGTTGCAGTGGATTTAAATGCAGAATCGAAAGCTTTAATTGGTGAACGTGAGTTGGCCTTGATGCAATCGCATGCGGTATTGGTCAATATTTCACGCGGTTCAGTGATTGATGAAGCCGCTTTAATCGATGCATTAAGTCGTGGTCAAATTTTTGCAGCAGGCTTAGATGTTTATGAGCAAGAGCCACTTCAAGAATCGCCATTATTTACATTAGCCAATGTCGTGACATTACCCCATGTGGGTTCAGCAACAGCGGCAACTCGTAAACGTATGGCGGAATTGGCTTATCAAAATCTAGTGGATGTTTTGGTACATGAGTGCGCGCCACGCTATGTGGTCAATCCAAAATTTGAATAAACAATCACAACAGTTTTCTCCATAATTCACCAAAATTCAATGCTATATTCGATGAAGTACGAATATGAAATTTAGAGAATAGACTTTGAAAAAGATTTTACTGGCATGTGGTCTCGGGCTTTGTTCGACATTGGCGCAGACGCAGTCCGTAGATTTTAGTTCATCCCCACAATTTTCTGTGCCTGAAATAGGTAGTGGCGTCGGCTTGTTGGATCAACAAAAAGAGCGTGCCATTGGCGAGAAGGTGTATCGTGAGGTGCATCGTCAACTTCCTGTGACTGAAAATCCGTGGATGGAAGATCGTCTTTTATCTGTCTTTACGCATATTTTGAGCCAAACTCAACTTAATCAACCGGTCGGATTGTTATTAATTAATGATCCACAAATTAATGCTTTTGCTGTACCGGGTGGTTTATTTGCATTAAATGCGGGATTAATTAATTCAGCACGCAACATGGATGAAGTGGCAGGGGTGATGGCGCATGAAATTGCACATGTATCACAACGTCATTACAGTCGTTCACAAGAAGCCTTTAAAGGGCAAGGTTTATTGTCACTAGCCGGTATTTTGGTCGGAGCCTTAGTGGCCTCACAGGCAGATGGTGATGTCGGTGCGGCTGTAATGATGGGCTCACAAGCCGCTTTGATGGATAAGCAATTAACCTATAGCCGCAACCAAGAACGTGAAGCAGACCGTATCGGGATGCAGTATATGTATCGTGCTGGATACAATCCGCAGAGCATGGCTGATTTCTTTGAAGTGATGCATCGTTCTACGAGTCGAGTGAGCTTTCTGCCTGATTTTTGGTTGACGCATCCATTAACCACGGAGCGTATGAGCGAAGCGCGCTTACGCGCCAATCAGTTGCCTCAAGTTAAAACCAGTTTGGTTGATCAAGATTTTGAAATTCTGCGTTGGTATAGTCGAGTACTGTCGGGTCAGGCAACCGAATTGCAATTAAATGCGATGGTGGCGCAAAAGAATTATGCAGCTGAGTTGGCTTTGGTGAGCTTGCATATTAAACAAGGTGACTTTAGTGCTGCCCAAAAGTTATTAAATGAAGCAGCAAAACAAAATGCATCGCATGCACTTTTTACTATTTTACAGACCGATGTGCTGTTGGGTCAAAACAAAACAGCCGATGCTGTGAACGCTGTGAAAAGTTCGGCAATCATCATGCCTGAAAATCGGGCATTAAATTATAAATATGCAGAGGCTTTGATTCGAAACAAAGAATATGCCCAGGCACAACTGATTCTACAGCGATTTTTACAAGCAAATCCACGTGACTTGAGTGGTTGGCGACTGATGTTGCAAATGGCTGATGCAGACAAAGATGCAAGCTTCCGTTCGGTCAATGTGCTGCGATATCGAGCTGAAGTAGAGTATTGGGGTGGGGATGAAGAACGCGCGATTAAATCTTTGCTACAGGCGCAGCGCATCGCCAAAGACTCGAAAAGTCTTTCTGCGAAAATCAAGCAGCGTGTGGACGAAATGCAAAATGAACGGAAATTAAAAATATAAAGATTTCAAATGTGATGTACTTATCTATGTCGATTATAAAGTGCAAATTGTAGTTTTAGTGGTTTAGATTAATCAGTGTAAACTAGCTGGATGTAAAATGTTTATGATTAAGAACTTACAAATGAAAAATATAATTTTAGCGGCCTGTCTGTTGGGCTTAGCAACGAATATTGCAGCAGCGAGCGCAGAGCAATATGTGATCGCTGTGAATGATATTAACGAAAAATATAAAACCGATGTACGCCAATTTTTTAGTCAGTTAGACCCGCAGCAACAGGGATTTAAAGCAGACCAGCAAGTGAAATACTGCGGTATTGTTCAGACTTATGTGAATGATCTTTATCGTGCTGCAGACGAAAATCGCGCATTTTTAGATCGTGAGTACCGTAATATGAATAAGCAGGATGTGATTCAGCAGGTGATCGCATCAAAAGAGATGCAATTATTAAAAAAATATAATGTGCAATGTGCCCTAAATTAAAAATAAATTTATAAGCATTTTAAATCATTACGAGAAACTGAATAAAAATGAAACTCGATGATTTTGATATGAGTCATGGCAGAATCACGCTTCAGTTGATTCAGCGCCACGATGCAAAAGCACTTTATGAGGCTATTTGTCAAAGTATAGAAACCTTACGAATGTTTCCTGCAAGTTTGGTTTGGTTCTTACAAGAACCTAATTTAGATGCTTCATTGGTATTTTGTGATTCGAGAGTGTTGGCTGCATTAAATCAGGAAAATTTTGTTTATGTGATTCGTGAGCAACAGCCGCATAACTTTTTAGGTGTCATGGATATTCATCAAATCAATTGGATGGAAAATCAAGCTGCCGTTGGATTTTGGGGAAATGTTGAATTTAAAGGGCAGGGTTTCATGACAGAAGCTTTGCAGTTATTTGTGGATCAATTATTGAATAAACTAGGGTTTCAGCAATTAAACGCTTTTGTAGATGCAGAAAACAAGCAAGCGCGACGTCTATGTGAACGAGCAAATTTTAAATTGATTGAAATCGAACAAGCTGCAATTCAAAATCCAGTAGATGGAAGTTGGCGAGATATTTGTAAATATGAAATCGTAAGATAATAAAGAAAAAAATAATTGATTAATGAATTTGAATTATTTTTGAATTTGGATAATTTGGCTATTTAAGTCATTAGCGTACTTAAATAGACCAAATCAAACAATATAGATGAAAGATTAAGAGAGTTTCGCTTTAATTTTAGCTGAAACTTGTGCAGGATCGGCACGTCCGGCTATGAGCGGACGTAGAGAGTTCATCACCTTACCCATATCTTTCATGCTAGTAGCTTCTTGCGCAGTAATTGTTTGCGCAATGATGGAATCAAGTTCTTCCTCAGTCATAGCTTCTGGTAGAAATTGAGATAACACCTCAATCTCGGCTTGTTCCTTACTAGCTAAATCATCTCGGTTTGCACCTAAAAAGGCTTTAACCGATTCTTTGCGTTGTTTGATTTGCTTTTCAATGACCGCAAGAACTTGCTTATCGTCAAGCTCTATGCGCTCATCGACTTCGATTTGCTTGATTGCTGCCTGTAGACTACGTATTACCGTTAACTTATCCATTTCTTTAGCACGCATAGCGGCTTTTAAAACTTCAGTTATTTGGTTTTTTAAAGTAGTCATTTATCTTGTCCAGGTTAGTCAATCAATCACAAATTAATCTTAGTAAAGGCGAGTAGTACGTACTGATTCGCGAGCCAATTTCTTTTGGTAGCGTTTAACAGCAGCAGCTTTTTTACGTTTACGTTCTTGAGTTGGTTTTTCGTAGAATTCACGTTTACGAACGTCAGCAAGAACACCTGCTTTTTCGCATGAACGTTTGAAACGACGGATAGCTACGTCTACTGGTTCGCCTTCTTTCAATTTAACTTGTGGCATGAAGAATCCTCATTAAGTTATGGATAAGATCTCGGGTCGAATTACCCTTGATCACAAGTGAAGGTCAGTATTTTACTCATTTACATCTCATATCACAAGTCTATAATAGGTTTCGCAATATTTTGAAATGGGCAAAAGGCAGTTTAATGATCGTTTTAGGCTTGGAAACTTCGTGTGATGAAACAGGGCTCGCACTCTACGATAGTGAGCAAGGATTACGCGGACAAGTATTGTATAGCCAAATCAAACTGCATGCAGAATATGGTGGTGTGGTACCTGAATTAGCTTCACGTGACCATGTGCGTAAGTTAATTCCGTTATTAAAACAACTGCTTGAAGAAAGTAAAGTTGATAAATCAGAAATTGATGCCATTGCATATACTCGCGGGCCGGGCTTGATGGGTGCATTAATGACAGGTGCATTGTTTGGTCGTACGTTGGCATTTGCACTGAATAAACCTGCAATTGGTGTACATCATATGGAAGGTCATATGTTGGCGCCTTTGTTGTCTAAAACTCCACCAGAATTTCCATTTGTGGCACTTTTAGTCTCTGGCGGACATACTCAATTGATGGCTGCTTATGGAATTGGTCAATATGAATTATTGGGTGAGTCGATTGATGATGCAGCAGGTGAGGCATTCGATAAAGTCGCTAAAATGATGGGGCTACCATACCCAGGTGGTCCAAATATTTCGAAATTGGCGATGAATGGCGACATCAATGCCTTTGAATTTCCACGCCCAATGCTACACCAAGGTTTAGATTTTTCATTTAGTGGGCTAAAAACTGCCGTTTCAGTTCAATTGAAAAAAGTTGAAGGCGAAGGTCGTGAGGCGGATATCGCTGCATCTTTCCAAGAAGCGTTGGTTGATACATTGGTGAAAAAATCAGTTAAAGCCTTAAAACAAACTGGTTTAAAACGTTTAGTTATTGCCGGCGGTGTAAGTGCAAACAAGCGTTTACGTGAGCGCTTAGAAGCTGACTTGGCAAAAATCCGTGCAAATGTGTTTTATGCAGAACCTGCACTGTGTACAGATAATGGCGCAATGATTGCATTTGCTGGTTATCAGCGTCTTAAAGCGGGTCAACGTGATGGTTTGTCTGTTACGACTACACCGCGTTGGCCGATGACTGAGTTGACTAATCCAAACGAAGCGTAAAAATCGTGTTCAGCTGAACTGTTAAAAAATCCCGGCTTTAGGCCGGATTTTTTTTATCTGATCCTGCAAAGCTTATTTTAAATACGTTTTTTATATGCGTAGCCTAATGCGGCAATCAGCCGGATTAAGACTCTTCCGGCTTAAAGCTTTTTTCTCTGAATTGACTAGGTGACATATTGGCCCAGCGATTGAAAGCGCGGCTGAAATTTGAGGGGTTGGTATAGCCTAGCTGTTCTGCAATCTGCTCAATAGATATCTCAGGATTATTCAGCAGATTTAATGCAGCCGCATATTTCTTACGCTGTTTTAATTGCTGAAAATTTTGCCCTTTCTGCTGCATCCGGCGGTAAATGGTTTTAGTTGAGACCATCTGCTGTGAAGCAAGAGTGCTCAGTGTTTCATGCAGTGAATAATGCAGATCAGCGGCTTGAGAAAGCTTTAAACTGGATTCGCATTCCGCAATCGCTTGATCAAAGCGCAGCGCATTGGCGCAGAAATTCACTTCATGCATTAGGTCTTTCGGAAATGAAATTTGCCATCGCTCAGCATTCATCTGAATTTGGATTCTGCGGTTTAAAAAATCCGCGGTTTGCAGGGAATCTTTAAAAGACAATATAAAATCTGCCTGATGATACGGCAGCAATTGAACCAGTATTTTATATAGGCAAATGACAGCGGATTTTAAAATGATGCGCTGCAAAGCTTGGTCAATGCAAAAAACCGACTGAATTTCTAGTTCAATATTATCTGAATGTTCATGCACGCTGAGCGCTAGGCCCAAGCCAAACAGATCCCAAAACCTGTGGGCTGTATCTAAAGCGCTCTGTATATTTGGCGCTGAAACAATGGCTGTGCCCAAGGGGTCAAATAATTGCGGGCTGAAGCGCCAGCCAATATCCGCACCAATATCATGCTCGGGCAATTGTGTCCGAATGGTGTCGATTAACTTGAGATACTGAATTAAATCGATCCGGCTGACATTCTCAAAAGGGTGAAAGCCAATGCTTGAATCATCAAGATGCACGCCATGTTGCTGCGCATAATCTAAGTAAGTTTCAACCAATACAGATGGTAAAAACATACACCGTCCTTTTTATTTTTATGTCCGAAAATGACAGATGATCTGTCTATTGCTGATCTTCACTATGGCACTGACTTCGCACAAAATCAACACAGCCCATTCAAGGAGAACATCATGCAGAATAAATGGATTTATCAAGATGCTACGGCATTGGTTCAGGCGATTGCGCAAGGAGAGTGCAGCAGCCGTGATTTGCTGGAGGCGCAAATTCAGCGCATTGAGCAATATAACCCTAATATCAATAGCTGTGTGGCATTTGATTTTGAGCAGGCGCGAAAATCTGCAGATCAGGCGGATTTGGAGGTTAGAGAACAGCATCCCTTAGGTGCGCTGCATGGGCTGCCAATGACCATTAAAGATGCATTTAAGGTCCGGGGTATGCCATGTACAGACGGCAATCCGCTATTTCGAGACTATATGCCTTCAGAGCATGCTGCGGCGGTGCAAAAATTATTAAATGCCGGCGCGATCGCATTTGCAAAAACCAATGTGCCCTTGAAGTGCGCGGATATTCAAACCTATAACCAGATTTATGGGACATGCAATAATCCCTGGAATGTCAGTTTAACTGCCGGCGGTTCATCGGGCGGAGCGGCGGCTTCACTGGCGATGGGCTTTAGCGCATTGGAGTTGGGCAGTGATATAGGTGGATCGATTCGAACCCCTGCGCATTTTTGCGGTGTATATGGACATAAAACTACATACGGCTTGGTCAGTTTTAATGGGCATATTCTAAATACAACAGATGAGCTGAGTGAGCCGGATTTGGCTGTGATCGGGCCGATGGCGCGTTCAGCGCGGGATTTAAAATTAATGCTGGATATTTTGGTTCAGCCGGATGCTCGAGAGTTCCGGGATTTTCAGTTAAAAGAGTGCGAGAAACAAAGCCTTGAGGAATTTAAAGTTCTGTTTTGGCTAGACGATGACGCCTGTCCAATTGACTCAAGGATGAAGAAAAAGTATGAAGAACTGCTGTTAAAGTTAAAACAAGCCAATATTCAGGTCGATACAGGCCGTCCTCAGGGCTGGGATTTTGATGAGATATATGCAAGTTACAGCTCTAAGCTGGTCAGTCAGATGATGATCGCTGATTCAAAATTGCAGAAAATGTCTTTGTCATGGCTGTCGCCTTGGACCAAATTGCTGCAAGGGAAAGTAAAAATGCCTGCGCAATTATATGCATATGCCCGCGGCGCCAATTTATCGCATGCCGAATGGGCTGCGGAACATGAACGGGCGCTGCATCTCAAACAGGAATGTTTAAAAATCTTTGCGGATTATGATTTGATTCTGTGCCCGCCGATTTTTACTTTAGCCTTTGAACACAATCATCAGGAACCGATGGTGATGCGCAGCTTGAATGTGGATGGGCAAAAACGGTTTTATTTGGATTTATTTAAATGGATCGCGCCTGCGACGGTTTCGGGATTACCAACAACTTGTGCCCCAATTGGCCTATCTGAAGATAATCTTCCTGTAAATATTCAGATTATTTCTAAGCCGTATGCAGATAAAGTCACTATTCAATTCGCATCATTGCTGGCAGAACTGTCAGGGGGATTTCAGCCTCCTGAAGTTTAAGCGTAAAAGTAAAGCCCTGAAATGATGTCAGGGCTTTACAGATAAAAATATTGATTTTTTAAACGCAGATTGATTCTTGTACCGCATCTTGCGCGTCATATAAGTGTCAAAAGCGTACCCTTATAGGTGCTGCAGCCGCTGCGAGCCAATCCAATGCTTTGAAAACTGATAAGCAGCACGCCCTGAACGTTGCCCACGACCTTGACACCAACGTAGTGCCTCAGCACGCGCTTCATCTGTCCATGGCATCTCGGCTTTAGCCAAATAATGTTCAACAATTTCTAAATATAAATTTTGATCCATTGGATAAAAAGACAGCCACATCCCAAAGCGGTCAGAAAGAGATATTTTTTCTTCAATCGCTTCTTGTGGATGGAGCTCAGTATATTGAGGCACATCTACCTTGGTTACAGGTGTGTTTTCATGCATGAATTCAGGCAATAAATGACGACGGTTACTGGTAGCATAAATAATAAAATTACTTGAACCTGATTGTAATGAACCATCCAAAACACTTTTTAAACTGCGATAGTTTTCATCTTCAGCATTGAATGCCAAATCATCACAATATACGATAAATTTTTCAGGGCGATTTTTAATTAAATTTTGGATTTCTGGTAAATCAGATAGATCATCACGCTCAATTTCAATTAAACGTAAACCTTGGTCTGCATAATGGGTGAGCAGAGCACGGACGATGGATGATTTACCTGTACCACGAGAGCCAGTGAGTAAAACATCATTGGCAGGTAAGCCTTTTAAAAACTGTAAAGTGTTTTGAATCACTTTTTCTTTTTGACGTTCAATTCCTTTTAAATCTTCTAAATACATGACTTTGGGCTGTTGAATGGCTTTAAGCTGTTTATCTTGCCATTTAAACGCGATACTCGAAAAATCGGGTGCTTGTTTAAGCTCAGGCAAACTGTGCTGTAGTTGTAAGAGTACAGTAGATAGCGATTGAAGGATGTTGTCAGGTAAATCAATTGTAGCCATGATAAGTCAGCTTGTCGTGTCTTGTTGTTGGTTAGTATATGACAGCAGTGTACATCAATAATGCAGTTATAATTGCTGAAATATGTCAAAGTTAAATGATTGTTCTGGCAGATCAGCGCTATTCGAATAACCAAAAAGTTGTTATAAATCTAGCTGAGTGAACAGTTTAAAGTGTGCTGAGGGATAGTCATGTTGTTTACAGGGTTTTCAAAAAGTATTAATCCACATCAGGCATATCGGATAAAAAAATTAAAGCGTCAGCTCGACCGTGCTGAATGTTATGAAGAATGGAAAGATATCGCACTTAAAATAGATGAAGAATCGGGTGCGCAAGAATGGAAATTCGATAATAGTTCACCGTATTTTGATGCAGAAATTATTACTCATCGTTTAGGGTTACTGAGACGATATCGTGCTCAGAAACGTACTCGAGATTTGATGTACATTTTAAGTGAAGGTTTAACTTATGATGTGGGCAATATTGCCCATCCCTTGCTGTTTACAGAAGCCTACGTCGGCACCAAAAAAATTATTGAAGACTATGTTGATGAGGTGAGTCAAAGTTTGGCCTTTATTGCATCCGAAGAATGCGTTTGTCTCAATGCTGCACAAAAAATTGAATTCTTTGAACAAAGCCAAAAAGCCTATGGACAACCTGTATTGATGTTTTCCGGCGGTTCAACTTTAGGCTTGTTTCATACCGGTGTGTGTAAAGCGCTGATGGAACAAGACCTCATGCCAAAAGTTTTGTCAGGTTCCAGTGCTGGCGCCATTATGACAGGGATGTTGGGTGTATCTAAACCGTCAGAATTTACCAATTTATTAAACGGACAAAACTTCTTTAGTGAGGCATTTCACTTTCGGAAATTGACTGAGTTAGTGCAGGGTAATGGCGGCTTGGCGGATGTAAAATATCTGAAAAAGTTTTTGGTTGAAAACTTAGGTGACTTAACTTTTTTCGAAGCCTATAAGCAATCTGGTCTGCATATCAATGTGGCAGTTGCGCCTTATGATGCATCACAAGATGCAAGAATTATGAATGCCTATACCTCACCCGATTTGTTGGTATGGAGTGCAGTGCTGGCATCATGTGCAGTGCCCATTCTATTTCCACCGGTACGACTGACCAGTAAGCGTTATGACGGGCAATTTACGCCATATATGTCGGCAACACGTTGGGTAGATGGTAGTGTGCGCAGTGATTTCCCACAGGAGAAAATGGCGCGTTTGTATAATATTAATTATAGTATCGCCAGTCAGGTCAATCCGCATATTGTGCCGTTTATGCAGGATGATGCTGCACGCTTTCGTAAAAGCATGTTGAGTTGGCCTGAGCGGATCGTTCGTCGTCAAGGTAAGGTGATTAGTAAAGGGGTTATGGATTTTGCCCGTGAGCGCGCAGGAAGTATTCCACCTGTTAGACGTTTGCTTGATCATGGTTATGGCGTGATGGATCAGCGTTACTATGGTGATGTCAATATTGTGGGGAAATATGGCTTAAGACACTATAGTTATATGTTGCAAAATCCTCGACCTTATCTGTTTAAGGTATTGCAACGTGAAGGTGAAAGAGCCACATGGCCGAAGATTTCATTAATCGAAACGCAAGCCCGTATCGGTAAGACCATTCAGCATTGTTTGGAATTATTAAATTATCAAAATGAACCCAGTCAACGACATGCAGAATTTATTGCGGTTTAAATCTACAGATTTAGCGCAAACCATTTGCGAGCCAAAAACCAAAACCAAAAGTTTGGTTTTTGGCCGTCGTCTATATCAATTTCAATTCAACCAACAACGTCATTGGCTCAAGGCGCAAGTCAGTGACAGCAGCCCTGAACATGTAGCTAGTTTTGGTCGAGAAATTGAGCTGTACCAGCTATTCAATCAAGCGTCTACACAAAACAGTATCACGCTACCTTTTCAAGTGATAAAAGAGACGCATCTCAGTATTCAGCAAGAGCCTATTGATCGCCTATTAATACTGCCCAATGCTGAGCCTTGGTTCTTACAGCCTGCATCGAGTTTGAGCATCGAACAGGTGAGGCAGGTGCTATGGCAAGCTCTCGATGTGGTTGAACGATTAAGCTTGCACGGTTGGATACATGCAGATTTAAAACAAGAGCATTTTGTGAATTGGCAAGGGCAGTGCAGACTCATCGACTTTGAGCAAGCGCTACCATTAGATTTTGATCAGCAAAATGCCTTAACTGCGACACCACGTTATATGGCTCCAGAACTTTTCCATGGACAAGCGAAATCTTTGCACAGTGATATCTATGCTTTGGGGATTATTTTCTTGGAATGGCTGACATCACAGCGTTTAGAGGCGAAAAACTATGAAGATTGGGCCTATTTACATTGCCAACGCTTAAAGCTTGATCTGCCAATGCAATATCAAGGGTTTACTCAGCTATTGCAACACATGTTGATGAAGCAAAAAAATGACAGATTGGTGGATTTTTATCGCTTAAAAAGCGACTTAGTTGCTGAATTTGCTTAAGAAAAATACAAAAAAAGCACTATTGTTTTTTATTTAAACAAACAAGATGCTTTTTTATAAAAAAGGCTTGTCATGTAGGGGTGATCTCTATAATATACACAGCCATCGGGGACGTGGCGAAATTGGTAGACGCACTGGATTTAGGTTCCAGCGCCGCGAGGTGTGAGAGTTCGAGTCTCTCCGTCCCCACCACTGAATTACTAAACATGAGTTTGGTAATGAAGGTCACAGAGGATTGGTGTAATGGTAGCATGACGGTCTCCAAAACCGTTCGTCAAGGTTCGAATCCTTGATCCTCTGCCAAGTTTTAAAAAGTCTGACATTGTCAGCAACCCTGTTGGGGACGTGGCGAAATTGGTAGACGCACTGGATTTAGGTTCCAGCGCCGCGAGGTGTGAGAGTTCGAGTCTCTCCGTCCCCACCACTTAATTTATTAAGTTGCCAAATAAACAGGTTTTTAAAACAAATTAAAGTCTGACATTGTCAGCACCCGAGTTGGGGACGTGGCGAAATTGGTAGACGCACTGGATTTAGGTTCCAGCGCCGCGAGGTGTGAGAGTTCGAGTCTCTCCGTCCCCACCATTAGATTAAGCAAGGTTTTATACCTTGCTTTTTTGTTTTTGAAATTCGAAAAAATCAGTGTCTCAAACGTGGTTTTTTTGAAAACATAATCTAATGAAATAAATCTAATGAAAGATGATGAACCAAGAGATACAGCAAGATGTCTAATCTTGCTTTTTTATTGTCTGAAATTTATCTCGTTAAAAATGAGTCAGTAAAACAAAGGTGAAAAAAAGCCCGCATATACGGGCAAATTTAGAAATGCGGATTCGAATTAAATCATTTATTTCAAATCGTTCGAATAAATTATAGAGAAGATTACGCCTTTAGATGATCTTCAAACTCTTCACCGAGCTGCATGGCCAAAGCATTACCAGACAAATCTACAGTCACTAGACCATATTCTTTTTTAAAACTGAATGTAAATCCACGATTATCTGCCAGTGTACGAACAGAATATCCTAACTTTTCTAACCAAAGACGGAAGGCAACTAAATTTTTTGCTTTAACCACTTTTTTCACGAGCGAACTCCTTATCAATCATTAAAATATTAAATAGGGGTGTCAAAATATTTTTTAAAGGGGAAATGGAAAACTTTTATTTAAAATATGAAATTTTGATGGATAAATAAACAGATTATCGGCTTATAAATTGTATAAATTCATTTAACTCGCTGTTTTATAACAATCTAAACTTAATGTAAGTAAATATAACGTATTTTGAAAATTTGGGTTTTAACTGCTGGCTTAAAATCTATCCTATGCCTATAGAGAAGCTGTGTGCAAAATAAGCGATGACTTAACTTAGAAAGTATAGTGGATTAGGTGTGCAGTATTGATTGCAAATAAAGACTTGTTCACAGCCAAATTAACTGGATAGGTGAGCACGCAAAGCTATTTCACATCAAGATTTGTCGAAATGCTTTTATACTATGTCCCATCGATATAAATAGATTGAATGCATGCAAAACATTGAGCACGATGTCAAAGCAAAAATTGAACAGATGCAACAAGCGGGGCAGACGCCTATTGCGGTGATGCTTGGACATGAAGATTGGTTGGTCTTTTCGGAGCAATCCAAAGTGGCATATACGCCTTTTGGCAGTGCGCGACGTTATCAGCCTGCATTAGGTGGCTTATTGATGGTGCGTATCGATGAAATGCAAGCGGTTCGAGTTGTGACTCAAGCTGAATTGGACGAATTTGCTGCAAGCAATCAAATTTTATAAATATAAAATGATAAATCGACCCGAAACATTCATCACAAATAAAACAGTTTATTTGTGATGAAATCTAAAATGCTTATAACTCGCAATCCAATTAAAAATTGTCTTTGAGTTCTCTTAAGCGCTGAAACGCTTCAACACTTTCTGCGCGTAAAAATGGATTGGTTTCTAGTTCTAATTCAATGCTGCTTGGCAAAGTACATTGTCCAAGCATGCGTAGGGATTCAACCTCATCAAAACGCTGTTGTATGGCAAGGTTGTCGGGTTCAACATGCCGCGCAAACTGCGCATTCGACAGGGTGTATTCGTGAGTACAATACACTTGAGTTTCTGCAGGGAATGCGGCAATACGGTTCAATGAATCGTACATTTGTTGAAAAGTACCTTCAAATACACGTCCACAGCCCATAGCAAATAATACGTCGCCACAGAAAAGTGTATGAATGTCATCGATAAAATATACGATATGACCGAGGGTGTGGCCGGGCGTTGCTGTTATTTCAACTTCAAGACCATGAAATTCAAAACGGTCATTATGATCGAGAGGATAATTCACCCATGGAATACGGCTCAATTCTGCACGGGGACCGTAAACAGCAATGTTTTTATCCTGAATAAGTTCTGGTACGCCACCGACGTGATCTTTATGCCAATGCGTTAGCCAAATTTGCGTAAGATTGAGTTGATGTTCCTGACAATAGCGCTCGACCAAGGCAGCTTCAGTAGGATCTACTGCAATGACATCATGGCTTTCGGTGTGTTCAAGCAGCCAAATATAATTTTGCAGTGAATTTTTGACATCCAATGTATGTATTTTAAACGCCATATCCATTCATTCAATATTTAAAATTAAGTTAAAGTTAGCATGAAAATGCTCAAAACGGATGATTATTGATTTTCAGCCCTAGATAAACGACAGAGTTCATAGCACTATTTTAGTCTGGTGTCTCGTCTACAGATACAGGATTACCAATGGTATAAAAATGCCCACCAGCAACATGGTGCAGACTTTTCCATTCATCTTCTACTTCATGATAATACCAATGTCCGTTACGGAAGACGCGGTCGTCTGCATAGGCAGCAATGACTTCGCCAATAAACAGATCGTGCGCTTGTTGATTGTGCGGCTCAGGAATAAGTTTGCACAGTAGCCAGGCAGCACAACCTTCAACCACAGGAATATCTGAGTTATTAAATTGAAATAATTCCACGCCACATTGGCGTAATTTTTCTGGCGCATCACGTTGGCTCATCATGCCAAGTGCATAGACCAGTTTGAGTTGTTTCAGTGTTGGCACTTGTAAGGCGAAATAACCTGAATTTTCAATAATTTCACGTGTTTTAGTTGATTTATCCAGTACTACTGTCACTTTTGCAGGATTGAACTCTAAGGCGCATGCCCATGCTGCAGTCATGACACCAGTATGGGTTTGGTCTTTAGCAGAGACGAGCACAGTCGGCCCATGATTTAAAAGTCGGTATGATTTTTCTAAAGGAACAGGGTGAATATGCGTTTTCAAAATTGTGCCTATATTTAAGTTCATCTAAAACTTAGATGTTTTATTAAAAAGTGTTGCCACATAGCATATTACGCATGAAATATTTTCAAAAGCCTTTAATATAAATCACTAAATCAGGAGTTCTATCAATGAAAATGTATCAAGTGGACGCATTTACCAAAGTGTTGTTTAAAGGCAACCCAGCGGCGGTTTTGGTGTTGGATGAATGGTTAGATGAACACTTGATGCAACAGATTGCTTTGGAAAATAATCTGTCTGAAACTGCATTTGTGAAAAAAATTGACAGCAGTAATTATGAAATTCGTTGGTTTACACCGACCACTGAAGTGGACTTTTGTGGACATGCGACATTGGCCAGTAGTTATGTACTTTTTGAGTTTTATACGGCTGAAAAAAATATCCAATTTCATGTCAAAAATCTCGGTATTTTTAGCGTAAATAAAGCTGAAGATGGAAAAATTCTGATGAATTTCCCTGTGCGTCGGGCACAGGTCGTGAGCGATTATCCTGAAGAGCTACGTCTAGGGTTGAGTCAACCTTTTAAGCAGGTTTATCAGAATGCGCAGGCGTATATCGTGGAATACGAAACGGCTCAACAAGTTTTGGACGAACGACCGAATTTTGAAATTTTAAAACGACTGGGCAAAATCCGAACCGCAATTACAGCACCGGGTACGATTACCGATGTTGCAATCACTGCGGCAGCCCAGCAATATGACTGCATTTCACGCTATTTTGCACCGGGCAATGGCATCAATGAAGATCCTGTTACGGGTTCTATTCATACCGGAATCGTGCCTATTTGGGCAGAACGTCTAGAAAAACTTCAAATCTTGGCGTATCAAGCATCGAGTCGTGGTGGTGAGTTACACTGTCAAATGCTTGAAAATGACCGTATAGAAATCTCAGGCTATGCGTGTTTGTATATGCAGTCTGACATTTATATCTGAACATAAATCAAATACATGCTGTCTCATTCTGCGGCATGTATTTAATAAAAAGTAACTATTAATCCTGAAAAGCTCAGCATAAAATCAAAACTAATCTGATCGACAGCACTACGCTGATCGATGCTAAATATAAAGGACACTTGAATTACATGCGTATTAAACATTTAACGCTTTCACTTTTTTTTGCAGGTTTAAGTACAAGCCTTTTTGCTCAACCTGTATTGGTTAAAACTGAACAAGCCATTGAAGAATATAAATTAGATAACGGTTTTCGTGTGGTTTTGGCGCAAAACGATAAAGAAAGCAAAGTGTTTATGAATACGGTGTATTTCACGGGTTCTTTAAATGACCCTGCGGGCAAAGGTGGTTTGGCACATTTGCTCGAACATTTGGCCTTTAAAGGCACTGAAAATGTCAAAGGTGATGAATTTCAGCGTCGCTTAGACCAATTCACGCTGATGACCAATGCCAGTACGGATTATTATTCAACGAAATACACCAATGTGATTCGTCCTGAACAAAGTTCAATCGATCAAGTTTTGCATTTAGAAGCAGAACGGATGGACAAATTGGTACTTCAGGAAAAATTTGTACCAACAGAAATTGATATCGTTAAGCGTGAACGTGAAATTCGTTTAGATCAGCCATTTTCCGTCTTAATCGACCAAGTTTTAAAAGAAGCCTATGGTAATCAATCTTTAGGTCGTTTACCGATTGGTGATTTGAAAGAACTTCAATCGATCAATATGAACGAATTAAACCAGTTCTATCGCCGTTGGTATGTGCCAAATAATGCAGTGATGGTGATTTCTGGTAAGTTTGATAAAGCGGCTGTATTAAAACAAATTGATCAACAATTTAGCCCAATTGCCGCACGTCAAATTCCTGAACAGGCCAAAGTCCCTAAATTAGATGGAACGAAATTAAAGCAACGCGAATTTACAGTTCATAAGGGCAGTGACTTTGGTAAATTTAATATTTATTTAAATGGTGCAGTCGAACCGATTAAAACTGCTTTGGCTGTATCTCCAACCTTGTATACCTTACAGCCAAGTGGGCATTTGTATCAAAGCATGGTGGAAACAGGGACAGCAACTGCAGTTCAATCCACCACATGGTTAGATAAAGATTTTAATTTGGTGTTTATGGGGGCGATATATGGCCCAAGTCATGATGCTAACAAAGTGGCAACCAGTCTGGCACAAGGTGTAGAGCAGAATAAAGCCTTTAATGACGTCGAGCTAAACCGTGTTAAAAGCCTGACTCGAAATATGGCTGACAATGTCAAAAATAGCGCAACAGCACTTGGCGAGCGTCTTAGTTCTTATACTGTGGCTTATAACGGGGACTGGTCTCAATATTTCAGAGACTTAGATAAAGTACAAAAGCTGAGTGTAAGCGACGTGAATCAAGTGTATAAGGATTTTCTAAAGCCTGAATACCGTGTCACAGGAAATATTCTACCAACACCTGAAGACCAGAAGAAAGCACAGCAACAGGCTGCGTCAAAACCTGCTGAAACTTTAGATCAGCAAGCGCCTGCAGAAGAGCCATTGAAAGATGCGAGTGTTTATCGTGCTGAAGTGAAGCAATATGTTGCAGAGTCTAAGCAATATTTAAATCAGAAAGAAAAACAGATTCTGCGAGCTAAATTTAAAAACGGCATTCAGTATGCATTGTTTCCAACTAAAACACGTGACGACAAGACCTATGCTACGATTGCATTGGATTTTGGTACAGCGCAAAGCTTAATGAATAAAGGTGAGTTGCTAGGTTTGACAGCTTATCTCATGTTCCGTGCATCTAAAGATCAAAGCTTGCAGCAAATTGCCGATAAAATTATTGATGTCGGTGGTGGTGCAACGGTCAGTGCAAATGATAATGGCTTCATGATTCAAGTGGTTGCACGTAAAGAAAAGTTTGCTGAATTTTTGCAATATGTCATTGATGTTATTAAAGCTCCAGCATTTGAAGAGTCACAATTTGATTTAATCAAAGCGCAAAGTTTATCGAGTTTAGATCGACCTTATACAGAGCCGGATACCGTTGCTGCAATGACGCTGTCGCGTATTGTCGAGATCTATCAACCGGGGGATATTCGTTATCACTTCGAACCGGAACTTACGAAAAAACAAATTGAGTCGGCTACACGTGATCAAGTGCAGCAGTTACATCAAAAATTCTTTAAAACACAGCATGCACAAATTGCGGTAACAGGTGATTTTGATACCAAGCAAATAGAAAAAATTCTGAAAAAAGAATTTGCAGATTGGAAAACCAGCGAGCCATATCAACGCTTAGAGTCTACATTTACAGCGTATCCTGCACAGAAAGTGCATGCATTGTCTGAACAGCGTGAGTTTGGTAGTTACCAAGCCATTATGACTCTACCTGTAGGTGTAGAGCATACCGATTCTCCTGCGCTACAAGTATTACGCCACATACTTGGTGATTCACAGTTGTCTTCACGTTTAGCTCAAGAGTTACGTGAAAAGAATGCACTGGTTTATGGTTTTAGTGCAGACATTAATTTTGATGAATGGGTGAATTCAGGTGTACTGAGTATTGATGCAAACTACACTGCGGGTAAATCAGCACAAGTTTCTCAGTCTGTTCATAAAGTTTTGCAAAACTTATTGAAAAATGGCGTGACGGAACAGGAAGTAGAAGCAGCCAAAGCCAGTATTTTGAAAAAGCGTTTAACTGCACTTGAAGATGACCGTCGCATTCATAGTATGTTGATTCCACAGTTAGAAAAAGGTCGTGATTTAAACTATCGTGAAAAGCGTGATCAACGCATTGCTAGTTTGACCAAAGCGGATGTTGATGCTGTCATCACAAAATATATTCAACCTGAGCGTTTGGTTGAGGTGATGGCTGACCAATATGGTCAAGCTGTAAAATCTACTCAAAAATAAACCGAATAAAAAAATCCTCCAGATGGAGGATTTTTTTTGAGCCGCAATGGATAGCTTGATAGCAAGATTTTCTTAACGCACTTATAGGCGGTAGAACTGACGCGCATTTTGTTGGAAGACTAAAGTCAGCGCATCAGGATCATAACTCGCGACCGCATCTGAAAAGGCGTCAATAATATTCACCAAGGATGCACTCACACTATCCATCGGGAAGTTAGAGCCAAACATCACACGGTATTTCCCAAAGCATTGTAGAGCATGCGAAATAAGCGGGAAGGCGCAATCGAAAATCTCTTGTTTGGATGCAAGGCGTTGTTCTTTATGAAACTGATGACCCAGCACAGGCATGAATAAACCAGACATTTTGGTATAAACATTTGGGCAACTTGCCAGTTCAGCTAAATCATCTTTCCAACGAAACAAGATATTGTCACGTGAAGTTTGGGTTAAGCCTGTATGTGAGCCAACAGCGCCAAAGGCACCGACAGGTGTCCCAAAATGATCCAGCACGATAGATGTTTCAGGGAAAGCACGTGCTAAAGCGGTTAAATCACGAATCTGGTCTGAATAAACCCATGCATCAAAACTTAAGTTCATTTGAGCAAGGGCTTCAAAACCTTTCATAAATTTTTTATTGGTATAAAGATGCGGCTCATTGGTCCATGCATGAACTTTGGGGTCTTCATGTACAGCTGCCATTTTTCGTATGCCACGAAAATGCGGGGACGCTTGTTTATGCATCTTAAGAATTTTCTTAAAACTGCTGTCACATGGGTCTGCAGTGCCGACTATGGCGCCAAGTTTAATTTTTTGAGCATTAAAGTCTAAGGATTCAATAAACTTGGTTTCACCAACCACCCCTTTGCCTTTATGATCATGCCAGCTCGCTTCTACATGTACGATTTGATCGACCTGATAATGTCCTGCATCTTGCTTATAATTTTCAGGCAAATACGGTGTCGTCACATGTTTGGTCAAACCAACCGTGTCAATTAACTCTTGCGGCTTAACCAAGCGCATCATTTTGTCGAGCAAGTAGGGATGTTTGCCCAATAATTTCACGGCAAGTGAAGCGGCATGTGGGGTATTGTACGGATCCCATTGATGTATATGTGAATCCACGATGGCAAAATCGAGCGTCTGCATTGCTATTCTTGTCCTTAAAACCATGTCCATTTCTTGCATATTTCATTGTATTTTCGTATACGCAAGGTACTGAAAATAGTTTGAATGATGAAAATACAACGTTATGACTGAATATTAAATCAAAGCTTTGTGAAAGAGAAGTTGTATAAAAAAAGCCCCGAAGGGCTTTTGATTAATGCTGATGATCGTGGTCGTGATCATGCTTATTTGCATGGAATTCTTCGTTATGACGGAAGCGAAGATAGTTTTCAAACTGTTCGCAATATTCATCATAATTATCTTCAAGCATCATTTGAAATTGTTGAAGAATATAAGACATCACTTGATCTTTGGCATCACGCATTTCTTTGCCATCTTTGAAGCCATTTGCAGCAACCCAAGTATTAAAACGAGCGGTACCAAATAACATGGCAGCGCTCACTTGACCGCGCATTTCTGCCGGTTTGACTTGAGAACCCTTTTCAACACGACAAAATTCATTGGCTTGTTTAATAAATTCATCCGCACGTTCAAAGAAAGCTGCATTCAACGCTTCTTCTTCGGTTACATCAGTAGCTTCAATCTTTTGAACCATGAATGTGTCCTAGCATAAAAATCTAATGCAGTATTATAGGCAAAGCCTTGCAGAAACTAAACCTTTGACTTAATCTAAAAAATAGCCTAAGTAAAATGGAATGCTTCATGCAAGATGCAATCGCAGTGCAAAGTCTGAAAAGTGATATTGGATTACTTCGACAAAATGTTTGGCCGCCCTCAACCTTAGCCAATGTAGAAGGGCTGCCCATTTATTATGGTACAGCGTCTGAAGTAGCCGAATATTATGCGCAGTGGACTGGCTTAATTGAACGTGCTCAGGACTTATTTCAGCCCTTTATGGAAGATGAAGTCCTCGATGCAGTCCATTTGCCGAGTCATTTGAATCTGCCGCTTTTTTATTTTCATGTGGATCGTATTCGAATCAACAAAACACGTGCGAAAGAATCTAAAACCTTTCGTGGTATTGCAAGTTTGGTTGAAAAATGTGGGCAGTTTGAAGCAGATCAAATTCAAGCGATGCGACATTGGCTAGACAGCGATGACACTGCAGCCTTGGTCGGACACCGTGAGTTTATTGACCTCAGAACCTATGTATTTCAACATGGGCAAAGTGATTATACCCGTACTCGTTTTTATGTGAATGGCATTGTACTTAGTGTCGAAAACGAGTTTAAATTGGTGGATGCCCGTGACAAACCACGTAAAGCCCGTAGCGATAGCTATAGTGACCCTTTAGCAGATAACAATACGTGGAAAATCTTTGGGAAATATCGTTAATCAAATGTTTTGACGATATCAGTTAGAGCGTGTACTTAGTTTGCTGTACAAGGAAGCTTCGGGTTATTTAATCCACGCCCTAATGTGAATATAGCCACTATGGCAAATGCGACAAAGATCATCACTGAATACAATAAGGTATTGGCATTAAAATGATCAACAATATAGCCGCCAAACAGTGAGCCACACGCGATCATGAGTTGGAAAATACCAATAAACAGTGGCATGCCTTTTTCAGCAGCTTCAGGGGCATGTACTAACATCCAGATATTGGCCGTTGTAGGAAATGCCCCAAAGGCGAAACCCCATAATGCGGTTAAAAGATATGCACCGAATAAATGAACTGCAAAGTGTGGAAAGCTAAAAAATACCACGATAAAACTGAAGGCAACAAAAGCAAGGGTATAGCGGACATTGATGTTACTGCTATAACCCGCAAATAAATTACCAAAGAAACCGGCTATACCGTAGATCAATAATAATGAACTGATGGTGGTCGCATCAAAGCCTGCATGATTCTTAAAAAATGGGGCGAGATAGCTATAAGAAGAAAAATGAGCAAAACCAATTAATAAAATAATAATCAGGCCTTTACGTGCTTTATCATGTTGAATCAGTGCAGGTAAATCACTAAATCGAATAGCCGAAGTGGGTGGAAGTTTTGGGAGAAATTTGATTTCTAAAACTAAAATGACGATGCCAATCGCTGCAATGATTTGAAACGCACTACGCCAACCTAACCAGTCACTTAGCCATGTGCCTAATGGAACACCTAATACCGTCGCTAAGGTAACTCCTGCCATGACGATCGCAGTGGCTTTGGCTATGGCAAAATGACTTGGTGCGACACGTCCACTCAAGGCTATGGCTGTTGCCCAAAATCCACCGATAGCGATACCCAGTAGAAAACGGCTAAACAGCAACAGCGCAAAGCTTTCTGCGAAGCCAGTTATAAAATTAGAAATGACCATAATCACGGTTAAAGCAATCAGTAAGATACGACGGTCAAGTTGCTTCACAGCAACAGAAAGCAGGGGCGCTGCAATCGCACCCATAATGCCAGGGAGGGTAATCACCCAACCTGCGGTACCTACACTAATATTTAAATCATGAGCAATGGCATTTAACACACCAATAGGTAAAAACTCACTGGTGACTAGTGCGAAAGCTGTAATGGCAACCGTGAGGATTGCAAACCAATTCCCTTGATTGGGGGGAGATTCTTCAGGCTGCTGCGTCAACGGTTCATCTGGTTTTAAAGCTGTAGCATGCGTATTCATAGCGTTACACCTTAATTATTTAATTTAATAGTGACTGTTATAAAAATAAACTATTTGATTAAATTGTGAGCGTCAATTATTTTATTAGTGAACGTTATAAAATATAAATGTTAGCTTATGATGAATGATTCAAAGCAGGAAAATCTACACGCTAATTCAGCCTATTTGGTCAAGAAGCGTGGACGTCCTAAATGTTTTAATGAACAGCAAGCTTTGGAAAAAGCCATGATGTTGTTTTGGCAATTTGGCTATGAAGGAACGTCCATCAGTGATTTGACTCAAGCTTTGAATATCACCGCACCTAGCCTATATGGCACGTTTGGCGATAAAGCCGCGCTCTTTGAAAAATGTATTGAATACTACAGTGAACACGAAGTTCAACCTGCCGAAAAAATTCTACAAGCAGGTCAAACTGCTAAAATTGCGATGGAGCTCTACCTGTACGACAGTATTCAGCACTTGGTACAAGCCAATAAACCTAAAGGCTGTATGGTGGTGGTGGCAACGATGAATTGTTCACAGCAGAACCAAACCGTACAGGAACAACTTAAACAACGTCGTGCCTATACCAAAACAAAAATTATGGATCGGCTCGCTATAGGCGTGCAAAATTCGGAAATTGAAAGTTTGGCTCATGCAGAGCAATTGACTGATTTTTATATGACCTTATTGCAAGGGATGACGATACAAGCACGTGATGGTATGGCCTTGACACAATTACAACGCATGGTGAGTAATGCTATGAAATCATGGGGGTTATTAGCACAAGGTTAAATCAGTATGGATTATGAATTAAACCCCCAATAGCAGTGTAGCCTTAAGGCAATTTTCTTAGTTTTTTTGAATGACTGATATGCAAATACTATATTGAAGTTTATTTGCAGGGATGAATTTTAATGTCGCCCAATTCCATCACACTGATATAACCGTCAACCGCAATTAAATTGTCGCTTTGACTCGATAGGGTGAGACATTCTCCAGACTTGACGCTAGATAGTAGCTGACCTTGTTGCGGATTCAAGTTCATGCTGTAAATACTCAGTGTGCCAGCATCGGTTTTGATTTGGTAAGACTCATCACCATAGTCCTCATTATTATTGCGCAGGACTTTAAAGGTTCGTCGTGTCTGATCAAAGTTTTGAGTTGGAGAAAGCGGCTTTTCGACTTGTAAGGATGCCGTGCGCCTTAATTCGGTGCTTTGCACAGGCTTATGTTGTTCACTACAAGCACTCAGTATTGGGAAAAATATAAAAATAAGTGAAAATGAAAATAGGGGATAAATTACAGGTATGTGACTATTCAACATAAAACCACCCTGAATCTAAGTTTTCAGATAGCTTATTTTAAAAGTTTTTATCCAGAAAACAAAAATAATAGGTTCTCAAAATATTTCAATGTAACTGAGTCAAACTAAGGAAATGATGAATTGAAAATAGCTAACTTTGAATATGAATGTTCAACAAATGAATAACTATATGACAATGTGAGATGCAAATAAAAAAGGGAGACGCATTGAATCTCCCTTAGGTTTTATTTAATGAGTTTTCGACTCACAAGGAATTGCTCGGTCGCCTCTAAAAGTTTATCTGCATAGACCTCTTGTTTAGCAGTCAACCAGCCGAGTACAAACCAATCACTAGCTTCCAGCTCTGTTTGCTGAATATATTGTGCAGAAGAGGAAAGGACTTGGTATTCCTGAGCTGAGACTTGTGCATCATTGAGCGCTTTACTGTATTTCTGCAAGTTTTTTACATCATAAATAGACGTCAAAATTGGGAAGCTAAATTTAAGCTCTTGTATGCGCTGCGAAAGTACATCTAAGCTTTCAAAATTGTTAATGTCGGCATCATTTAAAGCGTCTTGGAGGGCTTTATATTGGTTTTGCAGGGTGGTTTGAGCATGCCATTTAAAATCATGTTGCTGCGGCGCTTCATCGACTTTCAAACTAAACATTAAAAGCTCAAGATAATGATGCACATTTTGAGTCGATTTGACTAAATTGCCTAACTTCTCTTTGGCATACAAAATATCTTTGGTTAAATTTTCTGAAGTCGTTGGGTTTTGTAAAAAGCCACCCAAGGTATTTTGCATATGCTCAAAATGGTGTAATTGTTCAAACTGCTGTTTAAATGCGCCCAATTGCACAGCCCATTTTTCAATGATATCACTGTTCCAATCTTTAAACAGTGAAATGGTTAATTGTAGATGATGGAGTGCTTTCTGAGCTTGTGTAATGTGCTCAGCCTGAGCAACACCTGCAGAAATTGCGGCAATATTAGGCAGAAGGTGCTGCATTTCCTGAGCAATTAAAAGTCGTAAGTTTTTTGCGGCAGTATCTTTTTTACTGAGTTGAAATTCTTTAGCCTCAACTGCTGGACTCACAGTTTGACTCAATGCCAACAAGTTGCCAATTTCGGCTTTACTGCGAACATCCAACCACAAATGGTACTTTTTAACCCATTCAAAACCAAAGGCAAGGAGCGATTGAATAGAGCCGCTTTTCAGTTCAAATTCTACTTCATGAACCTCTGTTTCTGTATTGTTGCTACGGATACAGCCGACATCTAAGCTAACTTCGATCTCGGCATCTTCAAACTCTATGACGCGATAAGTTCTGAGAATGTCTGTTTCAAACTGAAGTTGTAGCGTATCTTGCTGATCGCCTAAAGTGGTTTTTAAAACCGATTGAACTTCAGCTTTATTGGCATAGACCGATAAATCTAAAGCAGGAGCTTGTTCAACTTCACCCAAATCTAAGTTATGTTCAAACCGTTCAATGTGGCTTTTACCTGCAGCTTTCAGGGTTTGAATCCAGCGGGTTCCTTCTAAACGCTGACGCAAGGCTGCATGCTGCTGTGCCATTTTTCGATCTGGGGTATCAAAATATTTAGCTTTAAGTTGAATTTGTTCCGATTTTTTTGGATCGAGTGCTTTTAATAATGCAGTTCGACGTGCTTCTGGAATCTGGAACTTTAATTCAACTTCAACCATGGTTTTCTGTCCTGATGTCACAACTTCATGATCTGGCATGAAGCGATCTTTAAATTTTTATAAAAATGAAAAACTAAAATGTGCGTACATTTTCTATGAGCTAAACGCGTATCGATTGTAGCGAAAAACAGTTGAGAAGTAAGACTTGACGGATTTGAAAACTCTGCTTTTGGACTAAGAAAAGTTTTAAAAGATGGATATTCCATCAATTGTATAATTCACAATGGTTCGACTTTCATGGTATCAAAATAAAATTTTACGCCTTTAAAGTGGGAGAGTTTTAAGCTATGTTGATTAAAATAAGTTCAGGATGAGCACAAAATGAATTCACAAGTACAACCCGAGTTTAATCGAGATTTAAAGCCCGAATTTCAGTTGCCTATTCGTGACTATTCGCAATTTTATCGATTTTATTTGACTGAACATCGAAATATCATGAGTCGACGTTTACATGCCACAGGCAGCAGTATAGGACTCTATTTCTTCGCAAAAGCAATTTTAAAAAAACAACCGAAGTATTTTGCTTATGGCCTGGTTTCAGGCTATGCCTGTGCATGGGTCGGACATTTTTTCTTTGAAAAAAACAAGCCAGCAAGTTTCAAGCAACCTTTGTACAGTTTTATTTCCGATTGGCGCATGCTGTCTGATATTGTGAAGGGGAACTTAAGCTTAAAAGACCGTAATTTAGATAAGATTGATAGTTAATTATTTATTAATCAAACGTTTAATTTTTATGGATCTAGGTGTGATTTTTTTGAGTAAATGACTTGCAAAATTAGAGTGATTAGTCTAATAATGTTCATATTGTTTATTTACTTCCTGTCTATAAGATGAAAAGTCGATAAACCCCAGTTTTCCGAGCCTAGAGTGACCTTCTCTAGGCTTTTTTTATGGCCTTAGAAAAGGTCTATTGTTTGAAAGATTTAACCACAAAAATGTTCACAAAAAAAAATAGGCTAGACTTTTTGATGCTCTGAACGCTCCCCAAAACGTTTCTTACCAAGCACCAAAAAGTCTAATAGGTTGCATATTTTATTCTTATCAAGTGTTTTGTTTTTATGCGCTGTTTTTTGTATTCTTCTGTTTCGCTATTAGATAATTTGTATCAGTTTTGTTCTATACCTGAAAATAGGTATTTTTTGCCATTTTTTTACAGACAATTCAATTAAACATTTATATAAGCAGTCTTGTGAAAAGGAATATAACTTTCACAGCGGGAAAATATTAAAATTTTATGCCCCAAGCAACATTTCATAGACCTAATCGCTATAATATTCAAAAGTTTTAAGTTGTGATTGAACTATGCGTGGTTTATACCTCATTACCAATGATGATCCTATCGAATTGCTTTTAGCCAAACTCGAAGGCGCGATGGCAACTTATGAAGTTGCTGTTTTGCAATATCGCCGTAAAAAAGTGGCAAAGGAAGATCAGGCTTATGAAATTGAATACATGAAAAATATGTGTAATCAATACAAAGTGCCTTTTGTCATTAATGACGATCTAGAAGCTGCAGTTCAATATGGTGTGGGTGTACATTTAGGGCAAGATGACGGTTCAATTGCTGAAGCTGTAACACGCTTACCTAAAAATGTTTTGATCGGTCGAAGCTGTAATAACTCTTTAGAACTAGCTGAGCAGGCGATTGCAGACGGTGCAAACTATGTGGCTTTTGGCGCCATTTTTGCGACTGAAACTAAGCCTGAAGCAGGCAATATTGGCTTAGAAACGCTAAAACAAGCAAAAGCAAAACTAAATGTACCTATTTGTGCCATTGGTGGTTTAACTGTAGAAAATTCAGCAGAAGTCATTGAAGCAGGTGCTGATCTTTGTGCTGTGATTAGTGATGTATTAGGTCGTTCAATGTCTGCTGTAAGCAGTCGTGTTTATGAATGGTCTGAGCTTTTTGCTGAACAAGCTTAATTTTATTTTTTAGATTGAATAAGTAGAGAATTTTTATGAGCTTATCTGCTAAGCAAGAACAATTATTTAAACAAGCCAGCAAGCATATTCCTGGCGGCGTAAACTCTCCTGTACGCGCATTTAATGGTGTAGGCGGTACACCGGTATTTATCGAAAAAGCGCAAGGCGCATATCTCTATGACGTAGACGGAAAACGCTATGTCGACTATGTCGGCTCTTGGGGCCCAATGATTTTAGGTCATGCGCAGCCCGACATTATCAAAGCAGTTCAAGAAGCGGCTGTTGATGGTTTAAGTTTTGGTGCGCCAACTGTGCATGAAACGACATTGGCGGATATTATTTGCGAAATTATGCCGTCTATTGAGCTGGTGCGTATGACCAACTCAGGGACAGAAGCAACGATGACTGCTATCCGTTTAGCTCGTGGTTATACGGGGCGTGACAAGATTGTAAAATTTGAAGGCTGCTACCATGGTCACTCAGACTCACTTTTAGTGAAAGCAGGTTCTGGTCTTTTAACTAAAGGTGAAGGCGAAGCAACTTCGGCCGGTGTACCTGCTGATTTTGCCAAACACACTTTAACCCTGCCATATAACGATATTCCCATGCTGAAAGAATGCTTTGCTAAGTTCGGTTCAGAAATTGCTGGTGTAATTGTCGAGCCAGTTGCAGGCAACATGAATTTGGTGAAACCAATTGACGGTTTCTTACAAGCCATTCGCGATGTATGTGATGAACATGGTTCTGTCTTCATCATTGACGAAGTAATGACAGGTTTCCGTGTCGGTCTTGGCGGTGCGCAAGCGCATTACGGTGTAACGCCTGACTTGACCACTTTAGGCAAGATTATTGGTGCTGGCCTGCCTGTGGGTGCATTTGGCGGCAAGCGTGAAGTGATGGAATGCATTGCACCTCTTGGCAAGGTTTATCAAGCAGGCACACTATCAGGCAACCCACTTGCAATGCGTGCGGGTATTGAGATGTTTAAACATTTGCGTAAACCAGGCTTTTATGAAACCTTAACTGAAAAATTGGCAGGCTTACTTGCTGGTTTACAAGCTGCTGCAGACGAGGCGGGCATTCCGTTCTTTACGCAGCAAGTAGGTGGAATGTTTGGTATTTACTTTACAGATCAAACTGAAATCACTGGTTTTGATTCAATTTTGAAATGTGATGTAGATGCGTTTCGCACTTTCTTCCATGGCATGCTGACACGTGGTGTTAATCTTGCACCGTCTGCATTTGAAGCCGGTTTCTTCTCAAGCGCACATAGCGATGAAGATATTGCATTTACCATTGAAATGGCGAAAGAAGTTTTTGCTGAAATGAAGTAATTTTCATTTAAATCGGTAAATTCTGCTTTAGAATAAAGCCCGCAGCCTGCTGTGGGCTTTTTTGTTGTTATAAGTTCAGTTTTTTAAGAAAAGGATTTTTAAATGAAAACCAAGCATTATTTAACTTTAGCAGATGCAGAATTTTTACTAAACACAGCACATACTTATGCAGTAGAAAATGGTTTTAATGTCAGCATTGCGGTAATGGATGATACAGGCAATTTATTAGCGATGAAACGAATGGATGGTGCATCGCCAATGACAGCAAATCTATGCTTAGAAAAAGCCAAATGTTCAGCCATTAGCCGTCGTCCTTCAAAGTTATTTGAAGACATCATCAAAAGTGGTCAGATGGGTTTTCTGACCATGGATACCTTTTCAGGCATGCTGGAAGGCGGTGAGCCGATTATGTACGAAGGGCAATTGGTGGGTGCAATGGGCGTGTCTGGGGTAAAGTCATTTCAGGATGCAGAAATTGCACAGCAGGCGATTGAGAAGTTTTTGATGCAAGCAGGATGATTGTTTTAGTTTAACTAAATTGAATTTTAGCAATTTATCGGCTTTGTTGCACAAAGATTTCATAACTATATGATTTTAAAGGTTTTGATTATTTTTTGATCCAAAATTAAATTTATTTAAATCAGATGCTTACATATTTATGCAACAAAGCCTATCCATAGAATCGTTAAATATTTTTTAGAGCCTCCCATGCTTTATCCCATGCCTAAAAAAATCCAATTTTCACCATCTCAAGCAAAATGGCAGCTGTCTTCAACACAGTCAGTATTGGTATTAGCAGGACTGCAAAATCTACGCATGCAGCAGGGTATACAGGATACGCAGCTGATGGAAAATATTATCCAGCTGACCAATAAAGCCAAAGCCTTAGAGATTCCTATTGTCGATTTATATGGTGATGATTTACTTCAAGGCATGCCGCAGCTCGGTGAATATGCAACAACACACCCGCAGCTCATCTTTGCAGGGCAAATCACGCCTATGCTGAAACAGATCTTGCCGCATCTATATAGCGTAACAGAGCAAATCTGTATCGTTGATGATGCGATTGCGATGAATAATCAGGAGCAGCATATTCAGTGGGTGGACTCCATGTCAGGCCAAGGGATTCATCACATGAGTAGTTATAATTTGATGCGGCTTTGGAATCTGTCAGCACCAACTGAATTCGTCTTGTCAGCCAAAGGCATATTATTGGCTATCGCAGAACAGCTAGATATGGAGGCATTGGAAATAGATCCCTTATTGGATTTACGCAGTTATGGACTAGATTCCGTTGCCATGGTCAGCTTAATTGGGTTGTGGTGTGCCAATGGTGCTAACATCCGTTATGAAGACTTTTTAGATGATGCAAGTCTAAAAGCATTGCTAGAAAAATTGCTCAGTACAGACTAAACAAAGCCAATTGGAATTATTTTTGTTCTAAATCGGAAAATACGTCGGGAAATATGCCTTTGTGCATTGTAATTGTTGGCTAAGCTTTTTATTATTGCCGCCTTGTTTTTCGAGATCAGAACTGGATTGAACTTTGAGTAATTTTCTAACCGAACACCTGATACATCGTGACACTGACTTTATGGTGATCCATAAACCAGCAGGTTTACTCACAGTTCCGGGAAAAACAGCAGATTTACAAGACTGTGTTATCAATCGATTATTAAAAATTGAACCGAATACCTTGCTCATCCATCGTTTGGATCGTGATACCTCAGGTATTTTGGTTTTTGCATTAACCCGTCAAGGGCAAAATCGAATTTCACGCCAGTTCCAAGAACGTCAAACTTCAAAAACATATCAGGCATTGGTTGCGGGTACGCTCGAAGGTGAAGGTACTGTCGATGTACCGGTCATATATGACCCAGAACATCCGCCACTGCATATTGCCGATCCTGCACACAATAAGCCTGCGCTTACGCATTGGAAAGCCACTGAACATTTTGAGATTCAGGGGGAAGCCGTAACACGTGTAGTGTTAACGCCTATTACCGGTCGATCACATCAGCTTCGTGTTCATATGCAATATTTAGGTCATCCTATTGTAGGTGATACTTTGTATGCAACAACTGAGCAACAGCAGCTGATGCCGCGCTTATGTTTACATGCTGAGCGCTTGAGTTTTAACCATCCTGAAACTGAGCAAACAGTTGAATTTCACTGTCCTGTACCATTTTAGGAAAATCATTTAAATCCCTAAGAATTCTGCTCACTATTTAGTGGGCTTTATGTCAAAATATATTGCTTTATGGTCTAGATTTTTGCTCAAATAACGTTCACAGTTTGAGCATAATATTTTCAGACCGAACTTGAGAAAAAGGTGGAAAAATTGCAGCAGTTTGCTATTGGTCAACGTTGGTTATCAGATACAGAAACGGAACTGGGTTTAGGTGTTCTTATTGATGTTGATGAGCGATCGGTCAGCATTTTATTCCCAAAAAGTGATGAAACTCGTGTCTATGCCCGTCACAATGCACCTTTATCTCGTATTGTTTTCAATGTAAATGACGAAGTCCAAGACCAAGAAGGTCAAATTTGGATTGTCGAATCTCTTGAAGACCGTGGTGGTGTGGTTCGTTATAACGCGGTACGTAAACTGGCCGACGGTACAGAAGAACGTAAAGCACTGAATGAAACACGTATTGGTGCAAGTATTCAGTTAGCAAAACCATTAGACCGTTTACTTGCAAGCCAAGTAGACTATAAAGAATGGTATGACCTGCGTATCGAAGCATTGCTTCTTCAAGCCAATATGAAGTCTAGCCCTTTACGTGGCCTAGTGGGTTCACGTGTGGGTCTCATTCCACACCAACTGTATATTGCGCATGAAGTGGGTAAGCGTTTTGCCCCACGTGTATTACTTGCTGACGAAGTCGGTTTAGGTAAAACCATCGAAGCCGGTCTGATCATTCATCAGCAACTCAAAACGGGTCGTTCAGAACGTATCTTGGTCTTAGTACCTGATTCATTGCAATATCAATGGATGATTGAAATGCGTCGTCGTTTCAATCTTGAGTTCTCATTATTTGACTTGACGCGTACAGCTTCGATTAAAGAACACGATCCAGACCTCAACCCATTCTTAACTGAACAATGCATTATTGCTAGTGTTGATTTGATGATCGACCATGATGACTTGCGTGAACAAGCGCTTGAAGCTGGTTTTGATTTGCTCGTGGTCGATGAAGCCCATCATTTAATGTGGTCAGAAGAAGAAGGCGGCAATGACCGTTATGACCTTGTTGAAGAACTTGCTGAAAAAACTCCGGGTGTCTTGTTATTAACCGCAACACCTGAACAATTAGGTGTGGAAAGTCACTTTGCTCGTTTACGTCTACTTGATCCACAACGTTTTAGTTCGCTTGATCGTTTCTTAGATGAAGAAGAGCAGTATCACCAAACAGCTAAAATTGCTGAAGTGCTGATGTCTGATCTGCCACTCGAAGAAGGGCATTTGGCAGCGATTGAAAGCCTATTAGGTCATCGAATTACTGACGAGCCAGAACAACGATTCCGTGCTATTCATGAGTTATTAGACCGTCATGGTACAGGTCGTATTTTATTCCGTAATACCCGTGAAGCGATTCAAGGCTTCCCAGGTCGTGACTGTCAGCCTGCGCCATTACCTGCACCTGAAAACTGGTCTAAAGATGGCAAGCTACGTGAACAAATGTGGCCTGAAGAAGCGCAGCTTGATGGCTCGTGGATGGAAACTGACCCACGTGTGATGTGGTTGATGGAACGTCTGCGTACAGACCTGAAACACAAAAAAGTGTTATTGATTGCACGCAGTGGTCCAGTGGTTGAGTCTTTAGAAAATGTACTTCGTTTGCATGCGGGTATTCGCACAGCGATGTTCCATGAAGGCATGAGTTTATTAGAACGTGACCAAGCAGCGGCTTACTTTGCGGAAGAGTCATACGGTGCGCAAATTTTACTTTGTTCAGAAATTGGTTCTGAAGGTCGTAACTTCCAGTTTGCATCGGACCTTGTGTTATTTGACTTACCTGCCAACCCAGACGTACTTGAACAACGTATTGGTCGTTTAGACCGTATTGGTCAAGAAAATCGTATTCAAATTCATGTGCCTTATCTGGTTGGTACTGCTCAAGAGCGTATGTTCCGTTGGTATAACGAAGCATTAAATATTTTCTGTAATATCTCCCCGACAGCGCAAACTCTCCAAGAAAACTTCATCGTCAATCTGAAAGATTGTTTGTTGGCAGATAAAGGCCAAGAGTTTGAAGATCTGCTCGAAGCCGTAAGTGTGCAACGTGAAGCGCTTGAAGCTGAACTTCAAGAAGGTCGTGACCGTTTACTTGAGTACAACTCTTGCCGTCCAATCGTGGCACAAGAAATTGTGACTGCACTTGAAGACTACGACGACAATACTACGTTACCAATGTTCATGAAGCGCTTTATGGCGTCTACAAACATTGATTTTGATGAGCAAAGTAATGGTACTGTGATCATCAAGCCAACGGATCAAATGCAAGTTCAAGGTCTGACTTTGGACGAAGAAGGTATGACGGCGACGTTCTATCGTGACCAAGCACAGATCCGTGAAGATGCTCAGTATCTAACACTTGAGCATCCATTCACTGAAAGTGTGATGGAAATGATTAATACGCAAGGCTTTGGTAGTACCAACGTTGCTGTATTGAAATCGGCCGCTTTACCGCAAGGTTCTGTGTTAATGGAAGTGTGGTTTAAAGTCGATGTCGTTGCACCGAAAGCATTGAATTTGCCGTCAAGTTTGCCACAACAGTTGGTTCGTGTATTACTGAGCGAAAAAGGTCAGGATTTATCGCAAAAAATTGCACCTGAAATTTTACGTCCTTATTTACATCATCTTGATGGTAACAGTTGCCGCCAAGTAGTTAAGGCGCGTCGAGATGTTATTGAACAGCGTTATACGCAAGCGCTGGAAATTGCACGTGGCGCATTACCGGGCTTTAAACAACAAGCCAAAGAAATCTATGGTAGCAAATGGCAGTATGAAATTGACCGTTTGACTTATTTGAAGCAGTTCAACCCAAGTATTCGTGAAGACGAAATTGCACGTTTACAAAAACTGCAAAAAGAAGGTTTAACACTGCTTGATGGTCTAGCGGTTACACCAGAAGCGATTCAAATTATGGTAGTGGTTAAGCCATAAGTTAAGAATCTTAAAAAAGCACCTTAGGGTGCTTTTTTTATGGCTAAAATTATAACTGTAAAATTAATCACGACAGATTAACGCTAAATCAAAGTTTTGTATTGTTTATTTTTAATCTAAATTGTCGACATCGGCATAAAAAAAGTAACTATTCTTCAGCAATTCTACAGCTTGATCAAAATCTTCATGTTCATCCAACATATAAAATATGCCATCAAGCTTTGTATAGTCAGGATGATTTTTTGCTAACTGAATTTGGATCGTACTTCGTTCTGCTTGGCTGCGTGTTACATAATGAACACTAAGTAAATCAAAGTCGATGTCATTACATAGCGGCTGTTTTAAGGCAATGGCACCACAATAATCATGTATTTCAGGTAATAAGCGTAGAACTAAATCAGCCTCTTTGCTTTCCGCCACGATGAGCTCTGGGTCTGCAGTCTTACACAAGGCCAGTATTTCTGTTAATAGGGTTGTTTCATCTAGTGTATGGTCTAACACGATGACTTTTTGCGGTTGGGTTAAATCAAAGTCATTTATTAAAATCATAAAACCTCCTGAAAATAGAATGGTTATGCTTTATTTATCTGCGCTATAAAATGAAATGGTGCTACGTTTCGAATCTAAAATTTTCTAAAAATGGTTTTGGATAATGTGTTCAGTCTATGAACGTTCTAAAGTTAATCATGGCGTAGAAAAGCGCCATTTTCTGATTCGAAGCTCAGTTAAATACTGAAATTGTAAAATAGGGTGCTACGCTTCATGCTCATTGCGATACCCAATATACATGCTTTGATTAGTAAAAGAATCTGCATCGCGACATAAACTGTCGTTATTGATATCGATTGAATCCTGAAAGTGAAATGATTAAATGTATTCGGACATATAGCGATAGCATCATACTTAAATGATTGATCACGAACTGTCTTAATGTCGTGTTTTGATGATTTAGTTAAGTAAAGTTTTGGTTTGGTTAAATTTATACGTCGATGCTGGCGAGTTGAGGGCAGTTCCGTTAAAATGCTTCAAATTTCAGCGGTTCGTTAGAAGAAAATAAAAATATGAAATCCTTAATTACTTTAGGTAGTAAAACGTCACACGGTGGTGTGGTTTCAGAATGTGAACCTTCATTTGTGATTAATGGTATTGCGGTGCATTTAAACGGCATGAAACATTATTGCCCGAAATGTAATTCGACTGTGGCTGCGATCGCGGCAGATCAAAGTACAACGGTAAAGGGGCGAGGTGTTGTGGTTGCTGGAGATAAAACAACTTGTGGCGCAACATTTTTACCGAATCAATCAATGGTCGGTTCACAAAAATAATCTGCAAACTGACTTTGAGGTCATCTAGATAAACTCATTGAGTCCTGTTTAAATCGTATTGATCTCTTTATGATGTGGCATCATCAGTTGATTGGATGAGTTTTAGATGAAAAGCGCGATCCATTTTACCCATGCCAATGGTATTCCTGCTGCAAGTTATCGAAAGTTTTTATCCTACTTTGCACCGCAATTTGATGTGAAGGTGATTCCGCTTATTGGTATGGATGAGCGCTATCCGATCACCAAAGATTGGCGATATTTGGTCGATCAAGTCATAGCAGATATCGAGCACCAATTTCCAAAACAAAAAGTGATTGGGCTTGGGCATTCTTTTGGCTCTTTAGTCACCCTTATGGCGGCTTATAAACGTCCAGATTTGTTTTCACAACTGATTATTATGGATCCACCTTTCGTAATCGGTCCTAAGTCTGCCATTTTTGAAGGTATGCAAAAATTAAAGCTCAAAGCTGTCGATAAACTTACCCCGGCGGCAATTACATTGAAGCGTAATGACCATTGGCCAAATTTGGATGAAGCCTATACGGCACTACGGAATAATCGTTTATTTAAAAGTTTTGATCCGCAATGTTTTGAGGATTATTTTGCACAAGGTGTTCGCGCTGATGAAAAACGCGGTGGCGTGACCCTCAGCATTCCAAAAGCCGTGGAAGCGCAAATCTTCCGTACAGTGCCTGCATGGTGGTGGCGTACTCCACGAAAAGCCCCTCAAATGCCTGTACACCTGATCACGGCAGATAACAGCCATTTTTATAAACAAGGTTTGCCTGACGGAATGAAGAAAACCTATGGTATAGATTATAGTGTAGTTGAAGGTGGGCACATGTTTCCACTTGAGCAGCCGAAACAGACAGCGCTACACGTCATGCAGTACTTACAGCATTAGAAAAATAAATTTTGCTCATAAAAAAGGAGACCTGAACGTCCACTGCTGTCCCACAATTTTTCACAAGAGGAAGCTCATTTGAGCTTCCTCTTGTTTTATGGGTATTTTATCGGGTGAAAATAAAGCTTTTAAAGTTCTTCTTTCAAACAAATTCACTTGAATTATTC
>NZ_VPCH01000111.1:0-1523 GCF_013418285.1 Acinetobacter sp. YH12152 | reverse complement strand
TTGACATACTCCCACCACCAAGCTAAGAGCTATGGTGGGGGAATCTTTGCGACCCATGCAATCTTAGAGATTGCACCTTTCGATACCGCACTGCGCTGACAGTATGGCGGTACAGGAACTCTTTATACAGCACTATGTCCTAGTGCATCAGCTAAAGCGAAATTGCGTATATTCAAGCTTGCATTCAAATCACGATCATGCACTGTTTCACAGTCAGGACATTGCCATTCTCTTATGCTTAGTGGCAATTTTGTCATAGTATAACCACAACATGAACATGCTTTAGAACTTGGAACGAATCTTCCAATTTGTAGCACATTCTTACCGAACCATTTTGCCTTGTATTGCAATATCGTAAGAAATTGACCCCAAGCCACATCCGAAATGGACTTGGCTAATTTTCGATTTCTTACCATGTTTTTTATCCCTAAATCTTCTACAGCATACGTGGTCGCTTGGTTTTCACAGATCAAGTAATGCGTGAGTTTGTGATGTAGGTCTAAGCGTTGCAGGCGCACTTTTTCATGGATGAATGCAACACTTAATTTTTGACGTTGATAATTCTTTGATTCTTTCTTCTTTCGAGCAAATATCTTCTGCTGTATGGATAGTCGGTTTTGAGCCTGTCGCAAGTATTTTGGATTTTCAACCTTATTACCATCGGATTGAATGAGCATGTGATTCAAACCCATATCAATTCCGATGGTTTGATCAGCTTGAATTGTTGTTGATGCAACAAGTTCTAACTCTGACTCGACCAAAATCGAAGCATAATACTTACCTGTCGCTGTTTTGCTAATGGTGACAGTTTTGATTTTCCCATTAAATACCCGACTAAATACAGTTTTTATCCCTTTAATTTTAGGTAGATGAAGTAATCCGTTCTCAAAGCTCACTGTTGCGTGCTGAGGGCATTGATAAGACCGTTGCGGTATTTTCTTGGATTTGAACCGTGGGTAGCCGACAAGATGACTTAATGGGCGTTTTTCATCAGGATTTGGTTTATATCCTTTGATCTTTCTGAATTCAACCTTGCCTTTCTTTAATCGCTGAAAAAAGTTGTTGTAAGCAGTGTGTAGGTGAAGTAACCCACTAAGAAGTGATTGACTATTCACCTCGTTCAACCATTCGAATTCAGGTTGTTTTTTCATGGCAACTAATTGGTCTTGAATATCCTTTTTTGATAATAATTTTTGAGTTTCAGAATGAGCTTTAGTTTGAAGTGCTAAAGCCCAATTGAAAATAAAGCGAGTGCATCCGAAGTGCTTTTCAAATTGCACTTTCTGCTCAGAAGTAGGATAGATGCGATATTTATACGCTTTCAAAAAAGGTTGTTTCATGGTTATAATTTAGCAAATTAATTGCTTAGTGTAAATGTAATGAAGTCACATTATCACTGTGTTTATAAACTTACATATCATTTAGTGTTGGTAACAAAATATCGCAAGAAATGCCTTTCAAATGAGATGATCAATCGGCTTGAAGAAATTGTAAAAAAGAACTGTGCTGATTGGGAGATTGAC
>NZ_VPCH01000110.1:0-1647 GCF_013418285.1 Acinetobacter sp. YH12152 | reverse complement strand
CGCGACTCATGAGTGCTCGGTTATATGCGGGCCAATTGGTTGTGCGATAGATTTTGTGTATAGGCTTCTTCATTTGAAAATTATATCGCTGAAAAAGCCTTTACAGATAGGTTTGTGCAACAAAGCCCATTTTAACTATTTGTGTTTTTTGGTTTTTTGGTCATTTAAATTACAATAATAAATATTTTATTTTTCTATATTTAATTATTTTTATGATTTCATTGTTAATGCTAGGTGCTGTATATTTAACTTTAAATAATGGTTGGGTAGCCATTTTAAAATATATGTTCTTGTTTTTTATACTGGATACATTATTAAGTTTAAGTAAGATAAAAAAAATGCAGAAAAAATATAAAAATGATAATTTTGTTGTGGATGGTAATTTAGATGGTTATTCTGCTGATTTTGAAGAAAAAAATGGAAAAGTTTGGGGGGTAGTCTTTTTTCACAAATGGCTATAGTTTCATATATGCTTTTTATTGGACCGTATTTTATAGTCATTAATTCGCCATTTGAATTTTATGCTGGTGAAATGATGTCTGGTATTAAGTCAAATCTTTCGATATATGCCGTAATCTTGATGGTATTAATATTCTGGGAATTTACATTGAAAAGATTTTATTTTTTTAGTGGTCTTAATTACAAATTTGATAAAGAATGAAATAAAAAGCCCCTCATGGCTTTTTTAATATAAATCAAGACAACTGCTGAATCGGACTACCACCCAAGCCTGCATTAAAGTCACATAAGCATTGTATTGACTCGCCTGAGTTTAGACAAATACAAATAGCTGAAGGCTTAGAAAAACCTGAAAGTTTTTTAGTACAAGCACCAAAACCAATCGAAGAGTTAGATTTGGATATGTATAAGTCACGAAGATGTTAATCAAACTTGGATGGCATAAGCCATCCAACATTCGAAAATCTAAACTTATGGCTTAGGAAAAGGTTTCGGTGAGTTTGAAGCACAGCGCACGGATGTGCTGTTATTAATGTTAATATAATCTATACTGTCATCACCTTTTTCGTATTGAGGATTTGGTTCCTTTCCTCTTCTATAAATAGTGGTTGCTGCACCTCCTAATGCTAAACTTTGTGCTGCTCCTTCTTGATGTGTACTCCTTACGGATTTTAATAATCCAGACTTTGGCCCCTGTGGATTGAGTTCAGGTGAATTTTTGTAATACTGTGGGTCAAACCAATCAGACATCCATTCATGGTTATCAGTTGCCATATCGTAGAACCCTAAGGGTGTTGGTGGGAAATGACCTAGCAAAGGAACAATAGCACTAAAATTTAAACTTTTACTGACTTGATCTCTTTGCTCATCACTCCAAACATTACGACCCACTTCATACTTCCCATTATCTGTGGTGGAAATTATATATTGTCCTTTATTTCGAGCAGCATACTCCCATTGGGCTTCAGTAGGTAAATTCATAGGAATGCCGACTTGCTTACCTAACCATTGACAATAATCGGCTTTGTTGCACAAATCTATCGTTAAGGGCTTATTCCACAATATAATTTCCAAATGAACAAGCCTGCACCTAAAATTTATCGTACCACCAATTGGTCTTCTTATAATCGAGCATTAATAAATCGAGGAAATATTTCAATTTGGTTTGACACTAAGACCCAGTGGTAT
>NZ_VPCH01000109.1:0-1673 GCF_013418285.1 Acinetobacter sp. YH12152 | reverse complement strand
CTCGACCCAATTATTGCAAATAGGTAGATTGCCATCATCCAGATAGCGGCTTAAAGCTGGCCAACGCTTCAGAGTGTAATTGATGGCCTTGGCGGTGGGAGAACTCGATGGCACTGTCAGATGATGTTGGTTGAGCCATTCATATAGTTGTTGCATCACTGGTTGACTATGCTGTTGTCGGTATTCGCGGCGGTCTTCCGCTGTACCATCGGTCTTTTTCCTGAGCTCTGCTTCTATCGCATACAGTTTCTGAATCAGCACTAAGGCCTGTTCAGCAACCTGACTTTTCCCAGTTACATGCAGTTCATGGAATTTACGACGTGCATGGGCCATGCACCCCACCTCAATCACCTGGCCTGATTTAAAACGTGCTTTATAACCACTGTAATCATCACAGACTAGATAACCCTGCCAGCCTTTCAAGAACTCTTCAGCATGCTGGCCTGAACGACTATCCTGAAAGTCATAGATCACCGCCTGAACTGGATTGTACTGTGTGGTGGCATAGGCCCAGACATAACCTTTCTTCGGTTTTTTATTATTCTCACCCATCCGCATGATGGTGACCGGTGTTTCATCTGCATGCAGCACCCGCTGTTGCAGCACCACCTCTTTTAAGGCATTGGCCAGAGGTTCCAGTTCTACACCGCAGCGACCTATCCAGTCAGATAAAGTTGATCTAGAAAGTTCGATTCCCGCCCGCTGATAGATCAGGCGCTGACGGTACAGCGGCAAATGATCGGCATACTTCGATACCAGCACATGGCTGAGCAGTTCAGGTGAAGCAATGCCTTTATCAATCACATAGGCAGGCATCGCTTGCTGAGTCAGGGTGTCACACTGATCACAGACCCATTTGCCACGAACATGCTGTTCCTTGTAGAACTGTGCCGGTCTGAAATGCAGTTTTTCACTGATATCTTCGCCGATACGACGTAACTGGCAGCCACAACTGCATTGGGTTGATGCAGGTTCATGCTCAATACGGATGGTGTGTAGATGATCTGGCAGCAGTCGACGTTTAGGTTTATTGGTTTTGGCTTTCTGTGTCGCTGCATCGGTTTTATCTGCATTTAATCGTTCTAATTCCAGATCAACGGCTGCGATATCTTCTTCGACCGCTTCGTCCCATAGATGGATTTGTTTTGCCGTTAAGTGTTCATTCTTTTGGGCGAATTTATGCTTTTTAAACAGCGCCAGTTCATGCTCGTATTTTTGATTGAGAATAGAAAGATGCTGAACTTTGGCATCCAATTGCTGGTTTGATTTTTCTAATTCTTGATTTGATTGTGCCAGAGACTGATGCTGCATCGCCAACTGCCGGGTAAATTCCAGCAGTTGTTCATGGGTCAGTTGGCTTAAGTCAGGCAGTGTATTCATGACCGCAGTATGCCTGAGGTCATGACGCAGAGGAAATAGAACGTTTGGAGAATAGTAGAATGTAGCAGCCTAGTTTAGAGCATTGTGACCACTTGCTGTCGTCCAATGCGCTGCCAGGGCAAACCCTGAATGAGTGCCTGTAACTGTTCTGGACTGAGAGCTACGTTTTCACCCTGGTGAACTTTAGCCCAGTGGAATTTTCCCTGTTCCAGCCGCCGGGCACACAGCCAGATGCCCAGTCCATCATGTACCAGCACTTTCATGCGATGGCCACGTTTATTACAGAACAGGTA
>NZ_VPCH01000108.1:0-2106 GCF_013418285.1 Acinetobacter sp. YH12152 | reverse complement strand
CGGCACTCCAAGTTTTACCGCCATCAGTGCTGTATTCAACGGTCGCACCATCTTCGATACCCGAAACAGTGTAGTCACCCTTGTTGGTGATACCGTCTTTATTGTCAGTACCGCTGTCGCTGGTCAATGCAATGGTCGGTGCATCTGCATTGGTATCTAATGTGAATTTAATCTCTGTCGAATCCGAAACATTCCCCGCTTTGTCAGTTTGACGAACGCTAATGCTGTTCTCACCTTCCTGCGCAACAGGTTTATCGGCACTCCAAGTTTTACCGCCATCAGTGCTGTATTCAACGGTCGCACCATCTTCGATACCCGAAACAGTGTAGTCACCCTTGTTGGTGATACCGTCTTTATTGTCAGTACCGCTGTCGCTGGTCAAGATAACTATGGGAGCCTGTGGGGAAATCGTATCTTTATCTTGTTGATGTTTATCATCACTATTTTGTCCGGCAATAATACCACCTATGATAGCTCCTCCGCCTATAATCCATGGTAAAAGTGAACTACTACCCGATACAACAGGCAACAAAACCTCTAATCCTGTAATTTCTTTAAATAAAGGTACACCACCATTCCAGTCAAACCATAAAAATCCACATTCATTATCTTCAAAAACTAGATCTGATACTTGTTTATCTTCATATTCTACAAAAAAATTCTCAATTATGATGGTTTCGCCATTCTTTAATTTTAAAATTAAATTATTGCCTTCTTTTACAAATTCCTGCACATCCTCTTCGTGCAGACTAAGATGAATAATTGATGCATCATTCAGAACTAACTGATTATTTTCAGCAACAAATTTGCTTAATGTATCTTTATTTACAACAATAATTTTTGACATTTATTTAGACCTAAAAGACATTATAAAATTGAGCAAAATATGAGTTATTATAAACCACCTTAAGTACGTTTTAAGCAATTTTCACCAATTAATTCACAGTTTGATGTTTCTTCGCAACCATCTACTAAACCCCATATATATTTTGAATTCGGCTCAGGTTTCCACCGGTGTGAAACAATCCTTCTAGCTGAGTTGCTTTATTTGTTGGATTCCTTCTTAGTAAATCACTCAAATAAGCATACAGATCTAGGATTCGGTTTGGCTGATTAATTTAAAGTCATGATATTAACCGCCTGCACACACTACGCAGCACACTTATAAATCACCTATTTTACGGACTAAATTCCACAAACATACCCACCCCTTGTGGAGCAATGCTCAGATTGGATACTGCGGGGTTAAGCTGGCGCTATTAGCAGAAACCTTAAAAAAAACAGCTAATGCTACAACAGCAGGTTATACATGCAGATGGAACACCAATGACTGTAATGCAGATTGCCAGGAATAAACCGAAGAAAGGTTATGTTTGGGACTATACCACTACACTAAACAATCCCATTCAGGCCGTCATTTATGACTTCCAACTGAGTCGGGCAGGTCAACATGCTGAAGATTTCTTGATAAGCTGGCAAGGTCATTTGGTATGTGATGATTACAGTGATTATAAGGCATGCCTTAAATCAGACCAGGTCATCGATGTGGGTTACATGGCGCATGCGCATTGTAACTGTAGTGTCAAACACCGCGACCAACAAAGGCAACAGGACAGTCAACCGATCATGCGACAACTGTACGCTTGGCTGAAAGCAAATCAGAATAAAGCATCCTAGAGTTCGCCTACAGCAAAAGCGATCAATTACAGTCTAAAACGCTGACAAGCCTTAATCCACTATTTGGATGATGGGAATATACCAATAGGCAGTAATTGAATCGAAGTGCGACACGAAGTCGCTTAATAAAATTATCCCCCCGCAGGAAAACAACCCGTGTCACTGGACGAATCTAGAAGACTGAATAAAGAACGCTTTTAACAATGTAACGAGGCACCGTATGGTGCGGGGTATCAATCTTGAGAAGTAGACCCTTTTCGCAGCCATAGCCAAACAAGAACTAGATAGTCGGCATGGTGAACATTGATGTGTGCTGAAAAAACAGGAGGTTTTAACTTGGTAAACTAAACACACTCATCAGGAGTTTACCATGAGCAAGAAACACAAGACTTACACCACAGAATTTAAAGCTGAAGCCATCAAATTAAT
>NZ_VPCH01000107.1:0-2173 GCF_013418285.1 Acinetobacter sp. YH12152 | reverse complement strand
CAGCAGGTAATCTGCCTGCTAAATACCTTATTCATGCGGTTGGACCACGATGGTTAGATGGCGAACACAATGAGCCACAATTGCTTTGTGATGCTTATAGTAATGCACTATTCAAAGCTAATGAAATTCATGCACTCACTGTTTCTTTTCCATGTATTAGTACAGGTGTTTATGGTTTTCCACCTCAAAAGGCTGCTGAAATTGCGATTGGCACTATACTCTCTATGTTGCCTCAATATGATCATGTTGCAGAAGTATTTTTTATCTGCCGAGAGGATGAAAATTATTTAATTTATAAGAATCTTTTATCGAATATCGATGATCCAAATATTCAGATTCTGATTTCTTAGTTTAAATTATCGAAAGCTCGTATAAGAATTCAGCCACAATTTTGGCTAATAATTCATGTTCTTCTTGTGATTCAACAATATCGACCATCAAATCATCTAAACCTGTTTGTTCCTGAATGGTAACACCTTGAATTTCGAGATAAGTCAGCATTACAGCTAAACCAGTTCTTTTATTACCATCAACAAAAGCATGACCTTTTGAGATAGCTATACCAAACCATGCTGCGATCTCAAAAATGTCGCTTACATTACTGTAATACATTTGCTGATCTATACGGCTTAATACGCTTTCTAGCTTTTCAATATGACAGCCTATTCGCCCTACGCCAGTTTGTAATAGGATCTCATCATGCACAGCAATGACGAATGTTGAGCTAATCAAACTCATTTATAAGCAAGCTCTTGGATTTCAGCTTTATGCTGATTAATGACTCGTTTTGCACTATGCATCACAACACGTTTAGTCGCTTCGTCATTGCTAAATTGGATTGGTAATACTTGACCCGAAACCTTTTCACGATTTGAAATTTGATCAAGGCTATAGTCTTTTAAACGCTTTCTCATCTTCATACCCCTATTAAAAGAGAATTTCATTTTAGCCTAAATTAAACAATTAAGTACGATAGTGAGGATCTTTTCTTGGAATAGCATTTTCTGAATCTATATCAAAGAAATCATAAATTTTAGTGGCTGTTACTGTGTTAAATAATTTTTTGTCCATATACACGATTGCTTTTCCTTTATTTGTGTCGAAAATTACCCTACCCCTTGGAATCTGTTCATATTCATAATGACGTAGTTCTGGGTATACACTTTGCATATTTTTCCAATAATCGACATGTGTATATGGACTATCAATTAAGCCTATTGAATCTGCATCATTTAAATTGAATGGATGAGCTATGCCGATAACTTGCTTTTGCAAAAACCAAAAGATTCCTATTTTCATTTTTCATCAACTGATTAATTTCCCTAAAATTAACATAATACACGTTATACGAATCTAAAAATGGGAGCCTTAAGCTCCCATTTTTTAAGTAATTTTTTAAATAAGACTTGGATGAGCATCTAAAATTCGAATCAATGTAGCTGCTGGTCCAGTTGGATAGCGTCGTCCCTGTTCCCAATTTTGCAGGGTACGAGGACTAATATGCAGACGTGCAGCAAACTCATTTTGGCTCAAGCCTGTTTTTTCACGTACTTCTTTAATATCTGGTAGTTCGAGTTCTGTAACTCGACTTGCTTTAACTTCTTTACGTTTGATAGCTCCAGCTTCTTTGATTGAAGCAACCAAGTCATCAAATAAGTTGTTATCCATGAAATTGCTCCTTCACGAGTTGGCGCAGAATGGCTGTTTCCTTATCTGTTAAATTATCTTTCACTGATTTTGGATAAGCCACTAAGAAAAATATCTGATCATCCTCGGTGACCCAATAATAAATCACCCGAATGCCACCACTTTTTCCTTTGTTACCTTGAGCACAACGTACTTTGCGAATACCACCGCCATTCTTGATTAGATCACCTCTATCAGGCTGTACCAAAAGATCTTCCTGAAGTTGACGATATTCCTCATCAGATACAAGGTCTTTAATTTGCTTGGTAAAGATGCTGGTTTCAATAAAAGAGATGGATCCGGAAATTTGAACAACTCCTATAAGTGATACTCTGCTGCTCAAATGATGTTATAAACATTAATATATGGAGTATTTTATGGCACGTAGACCAAGAAGAAATCATTCAAACGACTTTAAGGCTAAGGTAGCACTTGCTGCGATCAAAGCAGAAAAAACACTTGCTGAATTGAGTTCTGAGTTTGATGT
>NZ_VPCH01000106.1:0-2598 GCF_013418285.1 Acinetobacter sp. YH12152 | reverse complement strand
ACGGATCCAAGCCATTCAGCTTTGCTGACTGGATTAAAGTCATGATGTTTGCCGCTCGCTGACCACTGCGCAGCGAACCTGCAAACAGCCAGTTCTTGCGCCCCAACGCCCAAGGTCGCATTTGATTGTCGGGTAGTCAGACGCAGTTACCTACGTCCAACCCCCTAAGAACCGTGCATGCGAGTTTCCCAGCACACGGCTCAAGCCTCTGCTAAGGCGCCATTCGGCACCCGGTTATACATCGTTGACATTGGCAAATTGAACACTCCTTGGACAATACAGATGGTAAATCTCAAGATTAGCAACTGCATCCGTTCCACCATGACTTAGCTTCACAATATGACGGCTGTGCCATGGTGTATCTTTGGTGACTGGTTTAAGACAGGCGCAGCAGCGACCACCTTGTTTTAGCCACACCCGATACAGCTTGGCTCGCCCCTTTGCGGAGACCAGCATTCTTTTACCCCATCGGGATTCGAAGTACTCATCCCATGCGGGGTCATGAGGGTTAGCAGCAGCCTTGATCTTGATATGTCGCACAATTGGCGTGTCCGAGGCAGACACTAATGTGTATTGTCGCTTCCGACCGTCAGCGGACTGTTCATCACATGAGAACACCCATCGACGCGCTCCTTGTACTTTGAAATACCGATCTTTGACCCATCGGAGTGCTTTGCGAGGGTGGCGACGTACCGCCCATCGCCAGAGCATTTCCCACACTGCGCTGTCTACCTGGTTGAAAACCTTCTTGGCAACGACATAACTATGATAGTTGGCCCAACCCCTTAGAATAGGGTTGAGCAAACCGATCAAAGTGGCCTGTCGTGTCGCTTTGTTTGCATTGATTAATGCTCGCAGCTTATCGAGATGAGCACTGATGTTTGCCTTTGACGGCTTGATCAGTAGCTTGCCATTGTACTTGCGTACGTTCCACCCAAGAAAATCGAACCCGTTCCCTATGTGCGTGATTTTGGTCTTTTCCTGAGAGAGCACGAGACCGCGCTCCGCCAGAAATTCAACCACGGCAGGGCGAACTTCATTTTCGAGCCACTCTTTAGAATACCCCGTGATGATGAAATCATCCGCATACCGTACCAGTTGCAGCTTTTTGCCTGTCCATTTGGCGTTAGGGAACCTCTTCGCCAGCATCGTTTCCAGTCCGTCCAAGGTCATGTTGGCCAACACCGGGGAGATAATACCTCCTTGCGGTGTTCCGGAAAGACTGGGAAACAGCTTGCTTTGGTAGACGTAACCGGCTTTGAGCCATTTCCGTAGAATCACCTTGTCCATTGGGAGGTTGGCGATCATCCAGTCATGGCTGATATTGTCGAAACAGCCTTGAATGTCACCCTCTAGCACCCACTCCGCACTTACTTTTCTTGACAGCACACCAAAGCACTGTGCTGCAGCATCCGCGGTTGAGCGTTGTGGTCTGAATCCATAAGAGTTCCGATCAGCGGTGGTCTCCGCGATGGGTTCCAAAGCCAGCAGATGGAGCGCCTGCATGGCCCGGCATTTCATCGTGGGTATCCCGAGAGGTCTCATCTTGCCATTTTTCTTCGGAATAAGGACTCTCCGAAGCGGAAGGGGCGTGTAACCTCGCCTCTTCAACGACATCATCGCACCGGTCTTGGCCTTGGGTGTATTCCAAGTCACCTTGTCGACCCCAGCCGTGTTTTTGCCTTTGTTTTCAGACACTCGTTTTACGGCCAATGCTTTGCCACTAAACGAGTGAGTCAGCAGCCATTGCAGAGCTTTCGCCTTGTTATACCTGCAGTCTTGTACCGCCTTCACAATACGCGCTTGCAGCCCTCTGACATGACGCTGTACAGCAATCCAATCGATGCTGTCCCACGATGTGCTGGAAGGCGCACACGCTGATACTGCTGCGTTCATTTGCTCTCCCTCCATTAAAAGGGTTCTACACACTCTCTTGTGATGAGAGACCATAAGGACGTCAGCCCGCTTTCGCGTGAGGTAATGTTTCAACCTCTATCCAACCCATTACAGACTGGCATTCGCTTTTTCCTCGTTCCTTCGCCCGCATCACCATGGGCAGTTTTTGCAAACTGCTTTCCCAATGGGGGTAATACGGGATTTCCACGTTCCGCTTACTGAAGTACATCGGCTTAGGTGCCTGCTATCGACCGGGAGGCGTATGGGTCACGAATGCGTAGTAGAAAGACGCGATTCCCACCTCCATTACCGTTTTGGTTCGAGCGTATTAGCCATTTCCGCTCGTTCAATTTAACGATCGTTGCGCAGATTCACATGTGTTCACCATACCGATTATCTAGCCCTTGTCCGGCTATGGCTGCCAGAAGAGTACGCCTCTCACGATTGATACCCCGCACCTTACGGTGCCTCGTTACATTGTCGAAGGCGCTCTTTATTCAGCCTTCTAGATTCACCCGGTGACACGGGTGGTTCCCGCAGGGGGAACAACTTCATTAAGCGACTTCGTGTCGCACCTCGACCCAATTATTGCAAATAGGTAGATTGCCATCATCCAGATAGCGGCTTAAAGCTGGCCAACGCTTCAGAGTGTAATTGATGGCCTTGGCGGTGGGAGAACTCGATGGCACTGTCAGATGATGT
>NZ_VPCH01000105.1:0-2666 GCF_013418285.1 Acinetobacter sp. YH12152 | reverse complement strand
GCTCGCTAGCGCGAAATGAATTACTTCGAACAGTTAAACGTTTAGGCAGGACATTATGGAAAAAATGGTCCGGCTATCATCGCCGCAGTTTGGTGGAAACCAAGATGCATTGCATCAAATTATTAGGAGATAAACTCAGTGCAAGGAGTTTTGATAGCCAAGTGAATGAGATCCATGCACGTGTAGCAGTTCTTAACAGATTTACGGAATTAGGTCGACCACTTACCCAAGTTACGCCTTAAATTTGGCTCAATTAGGGGCGCTTTGCATTTCAAATCTTTGTGCAACAAAGCCTTTCAAAACTAAAAATTAATTTAATTTTTTATAGAGTTCCATCTTTCAACTATAATAAATCATGATAAGTTTGTTTTTTTTGAACAATTGTCTTTAAGATAAAATCTGTCTTTCTTAATGACTCAGCATTGTTCAGATCAAGCATAATCGCCACTTCATTATACCATTCATCTTCAGGTGCATTATTTTCCCAACGATCCCCCCATCTGTCATCTCTACTAATTTGAATTGATGAATTCACATCGACTAAACCATCTTTATTTTCTTTTAAAATTCCTAAGTGAATTACTATTTCGATGGCATCATTAATAATTGTCAAAGGATAATATACCTCTCCATCTGGATTTCTTCTGAAATCAGAGTATTCATTTGCAGCAGACCAAGCTGTAATCTGCTCTTTTGGTATGTATGCTTCTAAAATATTCTTTAAACAAAGATACATACTACAATAATCGTCATATTCTCTATCCCACTGTAAAAATGGAAATTTTGGGTGATCCTTAAAAAAATTAACTATCTTTTCTATATTCGTCATTATTTAACCTTTTAATATTTCGCCCTTCAAAATATCTATATCCATTCTTCTAGCATCAAAATCTGGTGGAATAACACCAGTAAAATGACGACCTGCAAAACTAAAAGAATGTTTACCTACAGAAACTCCATATGGTGTCTTCGCTTCCATCCAAGCGATCATTGCTTTATAGGCTTGAGTTGCACCTTTGTGATAATCAACTGGACTTTTTATTTTAGTATCTGGTTTGCTATGACCTTCTAATTTTAGCATGGCAATACGCATGGAAAGTGCATATTGCTTACATAGTACTAGAGGCGGTGGAAAAGGGTGATTTGTCCAAACGCTACCTGCTTCAGTTGCAGTCACAATCATTCTATTTGCATTCTGCGCCTGTATACGACCACTATGCTGTTCGTTCTTACACTCCTTATTAGAACTATTACAAGATCTCTCAAGTTCCTTAGATTTCGCTTTACTTGCTGCCAATGCTTGATCTTTTTGCTCTTGAGTTATACCCGAACGACTATTATCGATATCCTCTTCAGCCAGATCAATTCTTTGATTGAGCATGCCTGTAATTGTTCCATCTCCTAATGGGGATGGAGTGAATATTCCAGTTAATATTACGCCTATAGGATTTGCTCTTGCTCCTACTTTAGCTGCAGTTCCTGCTCTTTCAGCAGCTTTTTCAGCAGTTGTCCCCCAACCACCAAAAATATCTGCTGCATCAGCCGCTATTGCCACGATTTTTTCTCCAATGCTTCATAGAATTTTTGACTATCTGAAGAATTTAAAGAGCTTTGTAAAACTCCAGCTAAGATATCAATTGCAAGAAATGGTGGAAATAATCTATTTATTAATAAACTGCGATTCCATGGATCATCATCTAAATTATTTTTATTCAAAATAAAACATAATTCTCCGTAAGCCGCTCTCCATTTGTCATAGTCAGCATGATTTTCCATTCCTACCAGATATTTTCGAATTTTTGTTTGGGCAGTAATCAGGAATTTTAGTCCACTATCTTCATTATTATTAAAATACTTTATCGCCAGTTCGCTATAAGTGTTTTTTAGCCGATTCCAGTTCCACAAGGCTAGACTTTCTTCACGATCTGCAGAAAATTCCTCAAGCTGTTCTTTAGTAAATTCGATAACCATTCTAAATCCTCTCCAATAACTTGAAATCACCAGATACTTCTTGATACCACCAACCATCAATAGGTTCTAACAGAATATCTAAATTTTTTTTATCTAATAGTCGATTTAATGATTTGATAACTGAAGGATCATAAAATCTGAACAATGCTAATTCGCCGGATGGTAATTCTGCTTGTAAGAATGGCTGAAAATGTTTGATCAATTCTTGGTTCGATAGATTTGTTTTCAATATCGAAAACATTCCTAAATTTTCTTCTATAACAAGTTCATTAATAAATTTTTGATTATTTAGTTTATTTAAATTCAACAATAAAGGGGAAAATTCTAATGGTGTAGAATCATCAACAGTTCCATCGAATAAATTACCTATATATTTGATATTTCTATCATAGTTTAAAGTAAGCCAATGGCGCATATAAGTATAATTTTTAGCTGCATCAATCAACAGGAAGAAATTATATTTAGATTCTTCACCACTAATTTTCTTTGATAACTGTAATATGTCCATCCTATATTTCCCTATACACAAACGGTAAACCTTTTCGAGCGGCATCAATTAAACAGGGAATACTGATATACGCTGAATTATCAGGAGACTTTCCCTTGGGAGATTCTAGGCAGCCAACTTATAAAAGTCTTCGGCCATTTGATTTGGTGTCTTAAAACCCAAACCCTTTTGAATTCTTCGATGATTA
>NZ_VPCH01000104.1:0-2903 GCF_013418285.1 Acinetobacter sp. YH12152 | reverse complement strand
CCGAACTCAGAAGTGAAACCTCTTAGCGCTGATGGTAGTGTGGGGTTACCCATGTGAGAGTAAGTCATCGCCAGCTCATTATTCGAAACACCCCCAACTTAATCGTTGGGGGTGTTTTTTTATGCATGCGGAAAAAAGAAAAAAGGAAAAGAACGTTATAAAAGTAGAAAAAGCTAAAGCACAAAAATAGGAAAACGAGAGATATTTAAAAAGAATAAGGCTAAACAACGCTAAAAATTTACATCAAGGTGAGCCTATATTCTTTATAGTGAAGTTCAGTCTCCAAGGTATAAAAACAATAGGATATACATATGCTCCAAGATCTTGATGAAGTCTCTATTTTAGAGATATTGCAGCAACGCTTTGAGGAAAATATGCAGCGTCATCCAGAATTACTTTGGGATGATGTTAAAAAACAATTGATAGCACAGCCCTCAAAACTACAAATTTTAATCGAAATGGAAAAAACAGGCGGTGAGCCAGATATTGTGATGCTGAATCAGCAATCTAATGACCTGATATTTTATGATTGCAGCTTAGAGTCGCCAAAGTTTAGAAGAAACTTGTGCTATGACCGTGATGCCTTGGAGAATCGGAAGGATCATCCCCCGAAAAATAACGTTATAGACATGGTTCGAGACATCGGTGCTGAGCTACTGACAGAAGAAGACTATCGAGCAATACAGCAAGTTTTTCATTTCGATTTAAAGACTTCGAGCTGGATCGTGACGCCAGTCGATATTCGGCAAAATGGCGGGGCACTGTTTTGTGACCGACGTTATGATCATGTATTTAGCTACCATAATGGCGCACAGTCATATTATGCGTCTCGAGGATTTCGCTGTAAGCTGGTGATTGCTTAGTCTCAGTGCTATCAATGCATTTAAAACAATCAAGAGTGTTCAAACGAACTTTTCTAAAGATGTAATTGCGTTTGTTTTTTAGACATTTAAAATTTTTCTAAACTAAAGATAGAAATAAATGATGGTGTATCGTTCTGAAGTTGAATGAAAGAATAGAAGAATTAGACCTGAAAACAAGGACATTATGATTTAAAAAAAGAAGTTAAATAATCATATATTGATAATGTTTAATAATTAAACTAAAACATGAAAAATAACACAATTAACATGTACTTATAAGCGACCTGATTTATTAAACATACGTCTAATATCCCTAGAAAACACTGTTCCGTATATTCCGTGGCTGTTGAATTTTACTTAAAAATTCAATGAATGTTATGGACAAGTACTCATGGGAGATGAGAACGATGACAACGGAAAAAATAGACATAAATTCTGTAGTCGATAAGGCTAAATTTACCCCGTTCCACTTCAATGTAGTGGCTTGGTGCTTATTGATTATTTTATTTGATGGCTACGATTTAGCGATTAATGGTGTGGTTTTACCTTTACTGATGCAAGACTGGGGCTTAAGTGCAATGCAAGCGGGGATGCTTGCCAGTACTGCGCTCGCAGGCATGATGTTTGGTGCCATGTTCTTTGGTTCTTTAGCAGATAAGATTGGCCGTAAAAAAGTCATCATGATCTGTATCGTTTTATTTAGTGGTTTGACCTTTGCTGGTGGTTTTGCGTCAAATCCAACAGAATTTGGTATTTTGCGTTTCTTGGCTGGTTTAGGGATTGGCGGTGTAATGCCTAACCTTGTGGCTTTAACGTCGGAATACGCGCCGCAGAAGATGCGTAGTACACTAGTAACGACGATGTTTAGTGGTTATGCAGTCGGTGGTGTGATGGCGGCACTTTTAGGTTCATGGTTCACCCCTGATTTTGGTTGGCAAATCATGTTCTTTATCGCAGGTATTCCACTTTTCCTTTTACCTGTCATTTGGAAATTCTTACCTGAATCTTTGGCATTTATGGTGAAAGAAAACAAACAGGAAAAAGCTCGCAGTATCGTGAAGCGCTTAGCGCCTGAAGTGAAAGTGACTGAAAATACAGTGTTCACTTTACCGCAAGAAAATGTACCTGAAGCTGCTAACGTGGTGAGTTTGTTCCGCCGTGGTCGTGCCGTAAATACATTATTGTTTTGGGTGGCGTTCTTTACGTGCCTATTGACCATGTATGCGCTGAGCAGCTGGTTACCAAAACTGATGATGGCAGCCGGTTATTCTATGGATAACAGCTTAATGTTTATGATGGTCATGAACGTGGGCGCAGTTGTGGGTATTGTTGGCGGTGGTATTTTGGCTGACCGTTTCCACTTAAAACCTGTGTTGATGGTTTTGGGTATGATGGGCGCGATTGTGATGAGCTTGATGGGCTTCCAATCGAATCAGTTCTTACTATACATCTTGGTGTTCTTGGCAGGTGCTGCGTCTATTGGTTCGCAAATGCTGCTGTACAGCTATGTGGCGCAGTATTACCCACTTGCTGTACGTTCGACAGGTATTGGTTGGTCTTCTGCGATTGGTCGTATGGGCGCGATTGTAGGGCCGATCTTGATTGGTGGTTTGCTCGGTATGAACTTACCTGCGCATTTCAACTTTATGGCAGTGGGTTTACCTGTACTGATTACTGCAATCGCGGTTGCATTAATCATGCATGAAAATGACAGTGATAAAATTGATGTTAAAGAGGCAACTACAGCCAAAGCTTAAGTTGTGATTCTTTAAAAAGAATAGCCTCCGAAAGGGGGCTTTTTCATGTTATAAGAAATGAATTTTATTAAAAATTCATGTTAAAAATATGAGCGAAGAACAACTAATAGCAGAGGCAATTTTACAATTAAAACAAGAATCAGATATTCTTAAAGATTATAGGACTTACGCACTATCATTTATAGATTCTCTGTGGTAGCAGATGATTTTTATCGAGAATAAAGTCATCAATGAAGTTTTTGATAATTGGTCTAAATAATTTCTTCTGCCAACGATATATATT
>NZ_VPCH01000103.1:0-2932 GCF_013418285.1 Acinetobacter sp. YH12152 | reverse complement strand
AGTAACTTGGACCAGTGTTGATCATTTAGCATTGTTCGAGGCATAGCGAGTGTAAAATTGGGTTTGGCGATTTAATTTTACTATCTCGCTATTTTTTTAATCAACAAATGTCAACAGACCCTAATTTATCTCCTAATAATTTAATGCAGTACATCTTAGTTTCAACCAAACTTCGCCGATGATAGCCTGACCATTTTTTCCATAGTGTCCTGCCTAAACGTGTAACTGTTCGAAGTAATTCATTTCGCTCTAGCGAGCTACTCTTTTTATCTTTCCATGGTTTCGCATTTTTTCTAGGTGGAATCACCGCATGTGCTTGCCGATCTGCAATGACCTGACGGCATCGTTTTGTGTCATAAGCACCATCTGTATAGACAGAATCGATTTGTTCATCTAAAGGGATTTGAGCAAGTAAATCTTCCAGTACCTGTGAATCACTGACATTATTGGTTGTAAGCTGAACTGCTCGTATTTGTAGGGTTTTAGCATCTATACCAATATGAAGTTTACGCCATTGGCGACGATATTCAGGTCCATGTTTCTTGCGCTTCCATTCGCCCTCACCTAGAAACTTCATGCCTGTAGAGTCTATGAGTAGATGCAGCCCATCGCTACTTTTTTGGTAGCTGATTACAATATCAATATGCTTTTGTCTTCTACAAAGCGTGGTGTAATCTGGAGCTATCCAATTTAATCCGCAAAGTTTAATCAGACTTTGCACAAAGCCAGTAACCATACGTAAAGACAGACGAAATAAGGATTTAATCATTAAGCAGCATTGGATGGCTGCGTCGGAGTAGGTTTGATTTCGCCCTTGTTTGCCTTTTGATGGAGCATACCATTGCGTAGCAGAATCAAACCAAATGGCAATATTTCTGCGACTCATGAGTGCTCGGTTATATGCGGGCCAATTGGTTGTGCGGTAGATTTTGTATGTAGGCTTCTTCATTTGAAAATTATATCGCTGAAAAAGCCCTCAAGAACAGCTTTGTGCAACAAAGCCATTCAGCTCTGTTTTTTCTCTTTTCGGTTTTCCATATCGGGTCTTTATAAAATTGAATAAGGTTCTGTTTGGAAACGTGAATAGTCTGAGGTTTCAATCTACTTAATAAAACCTGCATAGCCTGTTTGAAAAAATGGTAAAACTATTTGGTTCAAAAAATAATGCTTGGTGTAACTTGTATGCTGTAAGTTCTCTTGTATTTTATTATTGCTTTGAGTGTAATGTTGCGACTCGAAAATCGTCAAATCACTATCCCAACCAAATAATGTCAGGCTGTGTTCCACTTAATTTTGATTAACTATTTGACTTTGTTCAGATATTCGTCTTCCAAATATATCATAACCATAAATGGTGATTTGACTATTGTGATCACTTTGGATTAAGCGATTAAGGTTTCTGCTTATTTGGCTGGTTTCAATCACATTTTTTTGGTAAATTTAATACACATATTTTTCAAACACCTACACCTAAAATATTTTAAAAGTCTTCGTTTTTTTTATCTGGAAACAAATATTCAATTATAAGAAAAATTACTGAAACTACAATACCTATCGTTTGAGTTATTAAAAAGAAAAACATTAGATCATTAAAAGGCATTATATAATCATCATTAAAATAATTATAAATAACGGCTAAAAAAAATCCTGTCAACCCCAGTAAAACCCCCTTTATAAAACAAAACAAATAGGGATGATTATCTGCTTTCAGATTAGATATAAATGTACCTAACACAATTTCAATAATTATATTGAACATATAAAAGTACTTCCTTTATTATTTACTGTACTGTGGTTCATCTAACTTTAGACTCGGATTCTCTTTAATAGGCTTTGTTGTAATAGATTTTACTGCTGTTTGACCATAAAATATTCTTTTTCCAATAGTATTTGTAGTATTTTTATAGAAATTCATAGCTGTAACATATTCTACTCCATTTGCTTTTGCAAGATTTGCGCCAACTCCTCCTGCTAATGCTCCCACACCAGCTACACCAAGAGTTCGCTTATAATTATAGGCATTGCATTTACATCTAACACTATCAAATGTTTGAAAACCACCGTCTACTGCAGCAGAACCAACAGCACCCATTATTGGTGCCTTTGCACCTGCTCCAAAACCGCCACTAATTACTGTAACTCCATATGGTAAAGTAGCGGCGGCAGCTCCAACTGTACCTACATTTCTCATTCCTTGCTGATTTCTTAAAACATTTGCATCTTGCTTATTTTTCGCAACACTTGACATAGTTCCTGGCAATAATGCACCCAATATTCCAGTACTTGGTCTATTTTGTTGTTTGGATCTTGCATCTTTTATTTTTGAAACTTGCCAAGCAGCTTTTTGTTGAGCGAATCTTTCAGCTGCATGCTTTTCAACTAACGCATTATTCGCAGCAACTTTTTCCCTTTCCCCTTGTGCCATCAACCCCATCGAATCGACCCATTGATTCGGATCGCTCACATAAATTGAATTATTTAACCCACCAAACAACCCAATCGGATCTTTACTCACATACCTTGCACTATGTGGCTCATAATAACGATATCGGTTATAATGCAATCCAGTTTCATGGTCATAATATTGACCTTGGAAACGGATGTTGTTTGAAATAATTTCTGAATTTTCAAAGAAATTCGATTTAATTTTTTCAACCTTACACTCACCCCAAGCCCTATATTCTGCTTTCCAAATGATCGAACCAGTATGGTCTGTCATTTCTTGTGGTGTGCCTAAATGGTCACAGTGATAGAATCATACATCATCAAAGCCTTTGCTTTGTTTTGTGGTTTTCCACAATGGATCACGATGTACACTATCGGTGTTTATCTGATAAACCAGCGGCTTGAATGAAATTATCATTTAAAATCTAAAAACTGCATTTCTAACTTATTTTCTTCTACTAATTTTACAAATTTTTCAGTAACCATA
>NZ_VPCH01000102.1:0-2940 GCF_013418285.1 Acinetobacter sp. YH12152 | reverse complement strand
CAAGTAACTTGGACCAGTGTTGATCATTTAGCATTGTTCGAGGCATAGCGAGTGTAAAATTGGGTTTGGCGATTTAATTTTACTATCTCGCTATTTTTTTAATCAACAAATGTCAACAGACCCTAAAGTGCAAGGTCCTTTTTCTAAAATATTTCTACTGAATATTCTCATAATGACAGGTAGTGTTGTTCATGCTGTTGAAGTTAAGCCATTCAAACTTATAAAGAATAAGGAAGGCTATCCAGAAAATATTGAATTATATAAAATCACAAATAAATACAGTGAGTTATATATAAAACAGTATCCATTTTCTATTGAGAACAGTAATAGCAATGCTGGTTTTATTAGTGAGATCGATCCACAATGTGAAATCTTAGAAAAGGTATATAAACAACAGCAAACTACTTATGTTGTAACAAGTACATGTGGTGCATGGTTTGGCATGAGTAGTCCAGAAAGCCATTATGTTATATATGAGTTTAACGATGTATCAAAATTAATTAAATCTGAAACTATTAAATTTAAAGAGTCATTAGATATTACGGTCTCGGAGCTGAGTTCAGGTATAAAAATAGCATCAAGTCCAAGTCCAAAAACTGGGAAAAAATATAATTATGAATATAAAAATGGGAGCTTATATGACTTCTCAACATCTATGAATAGAAATTTAGTTTCAAAAGAGAATGATAGACTATGTAAGGGATTCTATAATGTATTCATAAGCTACGAATATGAATACAAGCCAGATGTAAAAGTAAACAGTATCTATGATATAGGTACTGCTAATTACAGTTGGGCATCACATAAAATTAAATCTACACCACGATTAGAAGAAAAGTTCCTCAGCTTGCTAAAAGCAAAAACTCCAGAACAAAGAAAACAAATATCTTACGAGAATTTCAAAAAAGAATATTGTGATTAGGTAATCCCCCCTAAAAATAATAGGATCTAAAAGTAGAATTTTCTCTTAAGATACGAGCAGGAGATTCTGCATGAAAACATCTAAATTTACTGACAGTCAGATCATGTCCATCTTGAAACAGGCAGAATCTGGCACACCTGTAGCGACCCTTTGCCGTGAACACGGCATGAGTAATGCTACCTTTTATAAATGGCGTGCCAAATATGGTGGTATGGATACATCATTAATGGCTCGACTGAAAGAGCTAGAAGCCGAAAATACCAGACTTAAAAAGATGTATGCGGAAGAGCGATTAAAGGCCGAAATCATCCAGGAAGCGATGGCAAAAAAGTGGTAAAGCCATCTTGCCGGCGTAAGATGGCACAACAGGCAGTTGCCCAGCATGCCATTAGTATTCGTTTGGCTTGTAAAGCATTTGGCATTAGTGAAATCTGCTACCGCTATCAAGCCAAACTCAGCGATGACAATGCACTCATTGCTGAACAGCTCATTGAACTCACTGAGGAAAATTCCGATTGGGGCTTTGGTTTGTGCTTCTCGTATTTACGGCATGTTGAGAGTTGCTGCTGGAATCACAAGCGGGTTTACCGCATTTACTGTGAGTTGGCACTGAATCTGCGTATTAAACCGAGAAGAAGACTAAAACGGGCACTGTTGCAAATAGGCTGACATGATAAGCTAAATATCTTATTTATTTCGAGATACAGCAGATGAATCCCTTCCACGGTCGGCACTTTCAAGGTGAAATCATTCTTTGGGCTGTTCGTTGGTATTGTAAATATGGCATCAGCTATCGTGAACTTCAAGAAATGCTCGCTGAACGAGGCATAAATGTGGATCACAGTACAATTTATCGTTGGGTTCAGCGTTATGCTCCAGAAATGGAAAAACGCTTACGCTGGTATTGGCGTAATCCTACAGATTTACATTCATGGCATATGGATGAGACTTATATCAAAGTGAAGGGGCGATGGACTTACCTGTATCGTGCAGTTGATCAACGGGGTCATACGATTGACTTTTACCTTTCCGCTAGACGGAACAGTAAATCAGCCTATAGTTTTCTAGGAAAGATCTTCAATACGGTGAAAAAATGGCAAATTCCACGGGTCATCAATACAGATAAAGCAGCGACCTATGGCCATGCTTTATCACGATTAAAGCGAGAAGGAAAATGTCCAGTAGATATTGAGCACAGGCAGATTAAGTATAAAAATAATGTCATTGAATGTGATCATGGTAAGTTAAAGCGAATCATCAGGGCCACATTAGGATTCAAATCTATGAAGACGGCTTATGCCACAATTAAAGGTATTGAAGTCATGCGTGCACTACGTAAAGGACAAGCATCGTCATTTTATTATGGTCAGCCTCAGGGTGAAGTGTGTCTAATCAACAGGGTTTTCGGTCTCTAAGCACTTTTAAAGGGAACATCATCGACTCAAATCTCTATTTGCAACAGTGCCCATCTTCGCCGATACGACGGAGTTGGCAGCCACAAGCACATTGGGTTGATGCAGGTTCATGCTCAATACGGATGGTGTGTAGATGATCTGGCAGTGGTCGACGTTTAGGTTTGTTGACTGTTGCTTTGTGTGTCACTGCATCGGTTTTATCTGCATTTAGCCGTTCCAGTTCTAGATCAACCGCGGCAATATCTTCTTCAACCGCTTCATCCCACAGATGGATTTGTTTTGCCGTTAAGTGTTCATTCTTTTGGGCGAATTTGTGCTTTTTAAACAGCGCCAGTTCATGCTCGTATTTTTGATTGAGAATAGAAAGATGTTGAACTTTAGAATCTAATTGCTGATTGGTGACTTCAAGATGTTGAACTCTGGCATCTAATTGCTGGTTTGATTGTGCTAGAGACTGATGCTGCAGCGCCAACTGCCTGGTGAATTCCAGCAGTTGTTCATGGGTCAGTTGGCTTAAGTCAGGCAGCGTATTCATGACCGCAGTATGCCTGAGGTCATGAGAAGAATGAAATAGAACGTTTGGAGAATAGCAGAATGGAACAG